>CAKZLX010000632.1 GCA_937127265.1 uncultured Pseudomonadota bacterium | reverse complement strand
AAAAAGAAACTTTCTAACTTATCAGATTTGGGCGGAATGGTATTTTCTACCAATGATGATTTTGATTTCGGTGAAGACCAAATAGAAGAGACACTTCCAGCAAAGGAGCAGTATTTGGAGGCTTTATTTTCCAAAAAGGGGCGTGGTGGAAAAACAGTAACCGTTATCAGAGGCTTTGTCGGCTCACAAGAGGATTTAAAAACCTTAGGCAAAATCCTCAAAACAAAATGTGGAGTTGGCGGAAGTGCCAAAGATGGAGAAATCATTATTCAATCCGTACTACCAATCAGTGCAACATTTGATCATCGTATTGTCGATGGTTTTCATATTTCGAAGTATCTCAAAGGGCTCAAACATTACTTTGCAAATCCTCATGAACTGATGTTTGATACAGAAAAGTGAGTACTTTCGTTAATTTTAGCTTGGCCTATGATAATCAATAACTTCTGATAATGTATATTATGTTAAGTTTTTTATAATACATACCACTTACACGCCAATTGCATATCCATTCCTCCTTGGATCACCCATCCCCACCAACTTACCATTTTGCATGCCTACTACATGAACACCACCAAAATAAAGATTACGGTCCGGAAAGTGTTTCATTGCAACATTTGGAAATTGTACCTGTAACGTTTCAATGTCTGCCTGACCTAAGTCTTCTGTTAAGATAGACGCCAATTCATTCTGTTGATTGAATACTGGATGGATTCTGGGATGTAAAATCGCTTGTTCCAAAGACTGTCCGAATAAGAGTTGTTGTAGTGTTTGAAAAATGGCACCAGGAATCCGATTTGAGCCCCCAGAACCAAGCACCCAAATGTCGTTGGTTGTCGACGATTCGAAAATCATAGGTGTACACATGGTGAGCAATCGTTTGCCGACTTGGCTTTCAAGTAACGGATGAACTACATCGTCTTCGCCGAGAAAGTTATTCAAAATTACACCGGAATCTGGAACAACAATACCAGATGTCTCTCCTAGTGACGTGGTGAGCGCAGCACAGTTTCCTTCGTCGTCAATGGTGGAAATGTGTGTTGTTTGTCCGATATTTCGTTTAATTGTATTCGTAAGTTGGTTGATTGTGGTTTGATAGGCTTTTGTGAGAAGATTGGCTGTATGTGTATAAGCGATTGGAGAATTTGAACGGGTAGAAACGGCCTGTTTAAGGACTCTCCCTCCAATCGAGGGGTATTTTGGGAGAAAGAATCGATATCGCTTGTTATGTAGTTGTTTTTTTTCTATTATTACCGTGTAATTCTCTATGTCTTTTTCGGATAAGAAAGAGTTATGTAAACTATTTATAAAGTCTTCATATATACCATGCTGAAAAAATTGATCACCATATTCTATAAAGTGATGAATATCGTTTTCATGTTCCGGAACCTGACACCGCTCTCCCTGTTTTAACGGCACTTCCGACTTGGTAAACCATTTGGACAACGAATCCGATTGCTTGATAATCGGCATCAATAAGTTCAATAGATAGCCACAAGCAGTTCCCACCTCAAATCCACTTCGTGCTAACTGTATTGCCGGCTTAGCCAATAGCTCGAGTGGTAATCTGCCAAAGCGTTGATGAAGCTGGTGTAAACCTTGTGGAATGGTGGGTACTGCAATCGTCCCCTCCCCGATCACGAAGTGTTGGGTGGTGGTACCAAAATCAAGTGCCACTTTACGTTGGTCTGGATTCAAACAAGGTATCGAACCTGGCATGGTGGTAAACATATCTACGTTATAAACCTTGCCTTGGAATCGAACCATTCCAATCCCTGCTCCTCCAAAACCTGTTAATAAAGGCTCGCATACATGAGCGGCTAACTGGGCTGCAATCAAAGCATCGATTGCGTTCCCTCCTCTCTTAAAAGCAAACGCACCTGCCTTAGAAGTATCAATGCTACCTGAAGATATTTGTCCTTTCATCGATTGAATGCACTTATTGTAAGGATGAAACAAGTTGATGAAAATTAGTTAACAAAGCATTGGATTCGGGACTTGGTATATGAGAATCCAAAATTGCTTGGGCCTTGGCTTCACCAAATAATTTTCCATAAATGTGCATGTACCGTTGGAAACGCAATCGATTGTCCAAATCTGTCAATTCTGGATGAAACTGTGTAGCGAAGACCATTGTGTCTTTTAGACGGAAGGCTTGATGTTCAGTCAATTCACTAAAAGCCATATTCACTGCAGTGGTTGGAAGCACACTGGCTTGGTCTTGGTGACCGAGTTGAGCGATAAATGGTGAGGGCAAGTGTTTAAACAAGATATCATCTTTGGCTTGTACAGTGGTTTGCAATGTAAATGAGCCAACTTCAGCACGGTCTGGCGCTTTGATAATGGTACCACCGAGTGCGAGGGCCAAGGCTTGAAATCCAAAACAAGAAGCGAACATTGGTTTGTTGAGCGTAGAGAGTTCCCCGACGAAATTATTAAAACGAATAATGGTTGGGTGATTGTCCAAAACTGAATACTCTCCGGAACCACCAACCAATATACCATCGTATTGCTCAATGGCTGTGGTTGTCATCTCCTCGCTAAAAATATCAAACTGTGTGACTGATGCCAAAGGCACACCCAGTCGATGAGCAAAAGAGGCATGCTCCTCAGGCTTGGCCACATCATTTTCATTTCTCGCTTGAATCAAGACATATCGTACACTCATCATCACACTCCGATGCTACAGTTACCTAACCTCAAAATGGATATGTTGCATGATATTCTATTAGATTGGTCATCTTTCAACGAATGTGACACTGAAACATCAATAGGTCATGGTAAATACATTACGAATACAAATTGTCCAGTTCTATTGTGACGGTTCCAGTACCTTGAAAACGCATTTGACACGCCAGTCTGTGAGTATCTTTTTTAGAAAAGCCAAGAACCGCAATCTCTCTGTTTTGGATGGGCGTTGTCAATGACTGTCCATCGACTATTTTAATCATACAGGTACCACAGGAACACATTCCACCACAGTAGGAACTGATGTCAACTTGTTGTTCACGTAATATCTGTAACAATGGCTTGGTAGAGGTTGTTTCAAATTGAGAAAGTATATTTTGACCATCGGAAGAACGGACAATACATCGGATACTTGTTTTGGCAATCTGGGGACTTTTTATCCATTTTTTAAGGCGACGAAACAACGACTCTCCAAAGTATGTTAAATTTTGATATGACCAGAAGACAAATTCTCATCATTGCTGCTCTGTGTAGTCTAGTGTTACACGCTATTTTATTATATCAGTCTCCAACATTTTGGCGAGAATACCTTGCCGAAAACCTGACCACCCCCTCAAAACAAAAAATGGTCGTGGTGCGCAAACGTCCAAAACAAAAGGAGGTTGAACCACCAGCACCGAAAGAAGAAGTAGGACAAATCGTAGAATTGGCTAAACCGGAACTTGAAGAAAAACCAAAGGAAGCGGATTATTTAGCTGAGAATGATCACACTACAAAAGAAGAAACCGCAGCCAAGAATTTTACGGTTAATCCAGAGGTCATTGCCCCAGAGTATTCCCCGACTCAAGAAATGAAATACGAAGATGCGATTGATGTCAATGCGACTGAACATTCTACAGGTGCCAAAGTTGGTAATGACAAATGGAAGCCAAATCGTGATGGTCGTCTATTTTCTTTTCCCTCACCCTATACACAAACTAACAAAGATGGCTTACAAAAACCCACATTGGCATCTTCTACTAGCCAGTCGTTATCTGGAGCCCCCAATAACGATTTATTAAGAGAAAAAGAAGCCAATAGAACGGAATTGAATGCTCATGCCTACAAGTATGCCAGTTACATGAATCAAGTCCGTAGACTGGTTAACTTTTATTGGCAACAAAAACTCGACAATTTGAATGAGCCATTGTTGCAACAAGAATATACAACTGTTGTTGTGGTGAGTTTAGATGCCAAAGGCAATCTACACAGCATTGAGGTTTCTCATAGCTCTGGTAGTGTCGGGGTCGATGCTTGCGTTACTGACGCCTTCGTTCTGGCAGGGCCATATCCGGAACCGCCAGAATTGTTAGTACAAGATGGCTTGGTACAATTGCCAGATTTTGGATTCACTTTGAATGTTTCGGGTCCGAAGATGAATTATGGTGGAGTTGATCCTCGGGCTGGGGTTCGCTTTCCTGGGATATTGAAAGCCCCTCGTTGATTGATTGTTCAATTTCTTTGTCCCATTGCCATTCACGTTGAGAACCCGTTTGTTCAACAGTGGTGGCATCGACCTGATTAGCCTTTTGAAAAGCAGTTCGGGCTCGATTGATATAATCCATGTATACTTCTTGGTTACCAAAGACGATTTCATCTTGATCGGCAAGGGAACGATAGACCTCTCCTTGAATCATATAGGCCATTGACAACAATTCATGTTCAGGCAAATCCAGCCACTGACCACCACTTTCTAGGTATTGAACAGACTGTTCAATATGGGTTCTGGCGTCATCCAATTGTTCCATTGATAAATACATGTGAGCCAGTTCCATATGCGGTTCTGGTAAACGGGGTTCACTTTGAACAATTTTCAACAAACAGGCCTCTGCTTTTTTGGTATTTCCTTGCTGACGATGCTCCATCGCTGCGATAAAAAGTTCTTGCATTGGTTGTATTGCTTCCGATTCAACGGCTTCAATATTCACAGATTCAGATTCATTTGCGTCGATGGTTACGAGATTATCAGTGTTCTTATTATTGGTCATGTGCTACCTTGCTATCAAAGAAATGACAATGATGAGTATTGCGATGCTCAAACATTCTGTACTTGAATTCTAATAGTTCTAGAAAGATTTCCGAACAACAGTTATAATGTATATACATCCAAAACTCAAGGTGTACAAATGATCTCATTGCTATTTATCGGTTGTTTCAATAAACCCACAGACATCCCTGAACCTGCACAACAGCAGATCAAGGAAATTATTGCTGAAGATATGGAATCTTTCCAACAAGGTGTAGATCTAAACGGAGATGGGGTTCCAGATACCGCATCAAATCTCGAAGTCGGTATGAAAGTCCAAAAAATTGATATCAACGGGGATGGTCAAGTAGACGTTATCAACCATTATAAAACACGTGATGATGGTACTGAAATGTTGATGTATAAAAGTGTCGACATGAACTGGGATGGAAAGACCGATGTACAAACCTGGTTCAACATCAATGGTGAAATTGAGAAAGAAGCCATGGATGGTGACTTTGATGGCTTGAGTGAATGGGTCGACCATTACAAAGGAAACAAACTGATCATGAGTGAAATCGACTCTGATTTTGACGGTAAATATGACTTATTTCGTATCTACAAGTCTGAGCGTTTGGAAGAGAAGCGCTATGACAGTGACGGTGATGGTAAAATTGATTTTTGGCAATACTATGATGCCAATGGTGCCCTAATCAGTACGGGTCGAGATAATGATGGTGATGGAAAGGTTGACGAACGAAACTAGATAGAGTTCGAAACTAGGTAAAAAACTGAAACTGGTTGATCACCGGATGTGATTCAAGTAACTTGAATAATTGATTATCCATCTGAAATAGTTTAATCAGCACCTAGAAGGCTGATAATCATTGATGTTGGCGTATTAAATCCTTCATTTTACGTTATCGTAGGTTTGCATTTCAGCATCAACCATTCGTACAACTAATTCCTCGAATTCAATAGAAGGCTGCCATTGAAGGATTCTGCCGGCTTTTGAT
>CAKZLX010000631.1 GCA_937127265.1 uncultured Pseudomonadota bacterium | reverse complement strand
ATCAACAGTGGGATCGGCGTAAGAACCAACAAATTGGATTTCAGAATCCTCATCGTTGTTTCGCGTCATCTGGTTGAGTACGGGTGTAATAACAACCGAAACCATCCCATCCCCATTCTCATCCGACTCATCACCGAAATAGGAGCGTAAATTGGGTACGGTATTGTAATCCACAATGCTAGCGATTTGCTCCAAATCACAATTGTCAAAGCCATAAGCGTCAGTGGCCGCCGTCACATCAATCGTTCCATCACAATTTTGATCCCAGTCTACCGCTACAGACTCGTCTACCCAAATGGACACACTTGACCCCAAAGCCCAAAGTACTGCCCCAATACGTTCATAAGAGTTTTCATCCGTAATCGAATCACGTACTTTAAAGTCTTGACGCGCGATTCCAATATGGGCAGTGGTATAGATGGTTGGTGGCGCAACTGGCTCTCCTGTACTGGGACTGCGAAGTCCATTGCGAGTCGGTTTGGACTTGGCTGGCAAACTACTCGATTGACCAATGCGAGAATTGGCACGCATTTGCTGTGGGGCGCTCGGTCTCGCAGCGGGGTTTCCTTCACCTGCACTTAAATGGTACTCTAAGGCGAAGCCAACTTCTTCTTCTTCTTCACTGGTGTTTACCACTACCAAATAAAAATCTTGATCGGTGTTGCTGTCACCAGAAGCATCTGTCAAATCGACTGTAGCCACACCATCTTGTGACTCAACGATCACCACATCTCCTGGCTCATCAAAGGTCTGCCCTTCACCATCTTCAACCATACCGGTATCCATGCCAGTATCGTTTGGATCAGTATCTGCTGTATCGTTGACATCAGTGTCATCGGTATCAGTGTCACCTGTATCGTTGACATCGGTGTCGTCGGTATCAGTATCATCAATGGAAGGATTCGTACCATCACCAGATGAGATACCAAATCCATCTTTTTCTTCGCCAGTGCAACCTGCCTGTAAACCAACGATGCTTCCGCTCAACAATAACACCACTGAGGTGCTCAATACACTTTTGAATGTCATCACATTCTCCATTGTAAAAGATGTAGGGATTTTTACACAAATCCCATACCAATTCCTAAAATGCCACAGTCTTTAAGGTAATTTAGCAAATTTCATACCAAAACAACAGGCAAATCTCATGTTTTCAATAGAGAAAGGTAAATCTCTACCAATTGTGTGGCCTGTGACGCGGGTGTACAATGCTTTAAAATTGCTTTGCGTGCCTTTATTCCAAGTGACTTTCGACCAACATCATCACCCAGACAATCCTTAATTTTTTGCACCAATGTAGCCACATCACCATTTGGAAAAGAGATGACACCTGGTAAAGTTACCCGACTTCCCTCGGACACCAATGTCACACACTCCAACATCAGATAATTCAGTATCTTAATTGGAAAACCAGTACATTCCATACGTGGCACAACCGCCAAATCAGCATTGGCAATGTAGTGTTGCACCTCCACAAATGACTGCGTTTGCACATGTAGTATTCGCCCCTGCTCTCTTTGCCAGTGAGATGTCTCTGAAGCCGAAACCATCACCAAACCAATGTCGGGCAAGTGATTCATCGCTTCAATCAAAATGTCCAAGTTTTGATAGGCATCCGGATTCCCAGCATAAACCACCCATTGTCCACTTTGCAGAGGCAACGGGCAATGCTTGCGGAGTTCTTGGAGAGATTCAAATTCAGTCGGATCAACACTGGGTCGCACCACCGAAACCTGTTGACAACCTAATTTCCTCAATCGCTCCAATGAGGGCTGTCGAAGAACAATGGCATGGTGGGCCACTTGTGGAATCGTAGCGTCCATCAATCGTCCAACTTGTTTAGTGATCCGTTTCATCATTGGAGAAGAAAAATAGGTCGGCAATTCCTCTCCCATGATGTTGTGTGCCGAATAGACCATCGGTATACCACGTAGATTTCGAGCAAATAGTTTTGCCAAGATCGTCACTACTGGAGCCTCGTAATTGTGAACATGGATGATGTCAGGTTGCAACCGACGCATTTTCAAAGCCATCATAAGATCCAGACAAGGCTTGACCCAATCCGGACCGGCTCTCATATTTTGATATCCCACAATCTTCGGCGTCCGAATAATATGAATTCCTTCTTGTTGTTCTAGAGTAACCTCGCCAACTCCGTGTCCGTAACAGAGAAGAGTTACCTGATGACCCGCCGCCACCAAAGAACGTATGATTCCCTTCACATAGACTTGGGAGCCTTGTGGACTGGGATAGGGAAAGGTTCCCACTTGTAAAATGTGCATCTACAAATACCCCAGTTGCTCTAAACGTCGGCGTATCGCATTGTGTTCGCTAGAATTGTTGGCCTGACTGACCGTTGGTTTAGGATGATAGGAGACTCGTCTAGTCGTACGCTCTGTTGTTGACACCTTCAATATCTTACCTTCCATATATGAAGGGATCACCTCATCCAGTAAATACAACAGTGTCGGAGCAATGTCAGCCATATCAGCCTCCACCCTTTGGGGTCTCACATTCTTTCCTGATACAATAAACACCCCATGTTGACGATGTGAACCATTCATTCCCAAGCCTTTTCCACCTTGATACTCAGCAGGTGTCAGTCGTCGCCATGTTTCATTAGAGTTGGCTCTCAATGAGGGTAGCAATGTATAGGAGTACCCTTCCCGCAAATTGAGTTCCAGAATCAATTCCGGAGCCCGATAGACTTCTTCACCCTGATAAATCTCATCACGATACCATACATCGGCTACTGGATGTTGACCATCAACCTCCCACGATAACAAATCTCTCCGAATATCGGCAATGATCGATTTCTCTTCTTTGATCGACATACCACTGGTGTTGAGACGAATGGTAGCCGCATAGTTCATCTCATCAGACACAGCAACCGTCTTCTCAAAATCAATGTGCCCAAATCGAGTTCGACTCTCCAAACTGGATTTGAGACGCTGTGGTAATAGACGGAACAACCTACCCTGTGCCCCAGATGGCACCCAATTCAAAGCCACTCGACGGGTCCAGTCCAGTACACGACCCATTGACTGGGAACCGCCTTCTTTACTGATCAACCAACCCTTTGATGCTAAAAATTGGTTCAAAAACAAGGCGTAATCCCCCGCACCACCAAACCCATGATCACTACAAATACAGACCACCTCAGCATCAGCACTCTCCATCAGTCTACCGACCGCTAGATCCAGCCGTTGGTAGACATCATGGATCGTTTGACGCAGTTCGGTTGGTGCCTGAGGATCAAATCGAGGAGACTGCGGATCAAAAAATCGCCAAAAATGGTGACTGGCAGTGTCAGATTCTCCAAACAACAACATGAAACAATCCCAATCTTCTCTCTCCAACAACCATTGTCCAATCTCTTGCTTTCTGGCAATTTCTTTGAGGAGCAAGGTTCTGGCCTCTTCTAGCCACCCCTCTCCAACTGCACTTTCTTGAAAATCAGCAAAGTGTAAACCACCAAAGCGAGTTTGGATTTCAGCGTACAAATCCTGGGGATAACAAAATGACCCATCGATACCTGTAGAAACAGGGCTATCAAAACCAGAGACCATCACACCATTCACTGGGGAGGGTGGCCAGGTTGTGGGAACGGCTATCGAGGCCACTCGTTTACCACACAAACTCAACCATTCATGAATCGTCGGAACCCTTCGATGAGTCGAATTGGTAAATTCAAGTTCCCAGTTGCCACTCCGTGAATCACGATGAACGAAATCAAAAATTCCGTGTGTACCCGGATAACAGCCAGTCAACATACTTGACCACGAAGGCAACGTCATTGGCGGTGTCGTGGAATTCAAGGGTCCGAAAGCACCCTGCTCTATCAGTTTCTGTAAATTTGGCAGACCACCCTCAGCCAACAGCGGTTGAATCACGCTCCATTCAGCACCATCCAAACCGATGATCAATACTCTGGTTGTCATGGCTATTCTCCTGATCGGTTAAGGCTGATAATTCCGCAAGTATTCACGGCGTTCTGGAAATTGTTCGATTAGATTGTGTTCCATCTGCGGATCAGCAGACACATCATACAAAAACTCTTGATGTCGATGCTCAATCCAGCGCCACTGTTCTTGTTGTCGCCATTTCCAATCTTTACCTCGAATATCAATAACACGCCGATCTCCAATCGGTGGTAATCGAAGTATATTTTGCCCTTGCAAAGTATGATCTGCTTGATACCCCAAAATAGAAAAGATTGTCGGTGCAACATCTGCCAATTGAACATTGTTGATAATCATGCGCGCGGAGCCATTGGGAATCCACATCCACAACGGTATATCCAGTCGAGGATGATCAGATTGTTGAAACTGTACACCGGCTGTTAAGACAATCAGTGTATTGTGTAAGGTAGCCGATCGTAACAAAGACCCCATCTGACGATCAAACGCCTGCTGGTCTGCATCTGTGAATGGCAAGTCTGGTGTCAATTGCAATAAAGCAAACCACGGTGTGGCATCTCCTTGTGCAAACATTCGCAACTCGTGATCAAACAAGGAAAAGATCTCCTCAACTGAACGGCGCTGTAACGGAACGTACCCCAATATCACTGCGGCCAGTTTCAGATGACGTGCCCCTTCACTCCCTAAGCCAAAGCGTAAAGCCAGAGAGTCCAAATGGGGAGGAATATACCGAAAGCGATCAAAACCTTGGTGGATATTGGCAAATCGACCGACTTCCAAATGCGTAACCACACCCAATGTTCGATACCCTTCAAGAGCCAAGCGTTCCACAAGCGTCTGTTCGCTATCCAACAATGGCGTTGGCAAGGGTGAGGCATTCCCAACCAATAGGGTACTCATCGACTGAAAACGACTTGGCGATATTGAAACTGCCTGTTCAAATACAATGGCGTTCTTTGACAAGGCACGAAGATTGGACATACTTGGACGTTGCAACAATTCTTTGGATAATCCATCGACCACCACAAACAACACATTCGGTTTGCCGATCGCCTGATGCTGGTGTACTGGAGGGGTAAAGATACGCTGTCCCGGCGTTAAGGAAAAGGTAATCAACAAGCCAACCCAACCCAACGACAATAACAAGGCACCTTTCAATGTTAATACCACCCTCAAAGGCGTCTTGGTCAAAAACACACCTTGTAACCAATGAAAAACAAACCAAAGAATGGACCACCACCAGTGGAGATCAAACACCCAAAAAGTGATCAGAAAAGTACAGGTAGTCAATACCCGTCCAAAGACAATCTGTGGTTCCCATCGCCAACCAACTACACACAACGGTACGGACAAGAGGATCCCAACTACGCCATATCCAATTCCACCCCACAACAAGGCATCGTACTCTCCAGCTCCGACAGCCAACAGAATGGTCAAGGCTTCTACCACGCCAACCATGCTGCCCGACAAAAATCCCGCCAACAACACCAATCCCACGGAATTCCAAATCCACATTGGTGTGCCTCGATATATCTTCATCATTGCGATGAGATATCAGTCCATTTTTTTGGTGACCACTCGCACATAAGTGAGTCCCATCAATAATAAGGCCATTCCAAACAAAACCCAATTGAGTTCCAACAAGGTCAGCCCAATGTCGTCAGCCTCATCACTCATTTTCAATCCCAACTTCCAAAGTGTTCCATTGATGAGTTGAGGTTCAAAATCTCCACGACGAGAACGAACGGCAATCTTCTCACCACACTTCAAAAATGCGTCAAAGGTA
>CAKZLX010000630.1 GCA_937127265.1 uncultured Pseudomonadota bacterium | reverse complement strand
TTTCATTTCGGGTTGGATGTATCTCTTGCATGGTGTAGTATTTCCAGCCAGTCGGGGTTGCCTTTTGCTTTGTGATCACTGTAGGCTTGTTGCATAGAACGAGACCCTTTTCCACTCCGAGAATCACGAAAGGCAAGGTGTACAGTGTAGGAACCATCGGTTTGTGGATTGACCAATACACAGCCAATGATGCTTTGTGAGTGGGGTTGGTTGGGTTCTCCTTTGTCACCGGTACTACCTTCGATACAAAAGAGATGTTTGCCCATTGGGTGTTGTTGGGTGGTGAGTCTGCGAATTTGGGGATTAATTGCATCACTATTGGATGCTTGAAATACAATCGAGACTTCTGCTATGTCACCATGAAGTGCTGGTGGGGTGTGATACAGCACCCATCGTTCCCCCAAAAAGTTTAAACAGGGTTGCTGTGGGTTGAGTCTGTCATAGCGATAAACAATCGGATCGTGAGTTTGATTGGCTGGAAATCCCGCCAATGATTCAGGACCTCTGTATCAACCAAATTTCTCTAAGTCTTGTGGTAGCTGAGGGTTCTTTGTCCAATTCCATACCTGTTTCATGACAGAATTGCGCTGACTTTCTCGCTTGTTTTGTTCTTCGTAATAGGGATCGAAAGGCCAAACAATTGATTGTCCATACATTTGATAGGCCAAAGTAACCAAATCAAGATGCCATAAAATAGGGTGATAATCTACAGTTGGTGAATTGGATGCAAACGTTGTGGTGGGAGAAATGAGTGGTGACAGTCCGATTGCGGTGACAAAATTTCTTCGCGAAATCATTCGTTACTCTCAATATAATGAATGGTTGCTCACCTGAATATAGCATTTGTGCTCGAAAGATAAACAGTGAATAAGATGAAAGTAGTGTCCGAAAATGTCGACTAGATTCGTATCCTCAAAGACCTATCCACAGTGGAGTTATTATGGAAATACACTTGTCTCGTTCACTGCGAACCCCCTCTGTTGAAAAATACTACATTTTCTCACACACCGAAGGTGTTGGCATCGCCTTACCTGAACAATCGGCCGCCAAGTCTAGGTTGGGATCTTTCTACATTGTTTATGATGCCGTTTCTAAACACAACCATGTCGATTTGTTCTTGGAGGGAGAACTCCCCGAAGAGTGTCAAGAAATGATTGTACGGGAAATTAGTAATCTTGTGGATTGTAGTGGTGTATATGGTGCGACATCTGTGACTCTCCACCACATGACAACCACTAATACCTTTTGGGATTGGGATGTAGAACGAGATGCTTGAAAACAAAAAAGAACAATCTTCTAATTATTAGATAAGTTTGTATTAAAAGTTTGAAGAAACTGATTGACCCTGTGATGACTGACCGTTAAAATTTTGTATCTAGGACATCTTGTGACTAGATCATAAGCCAAACTTAAACGGAGTAAAGTATGACCCCAACACAAATTGTAGAAGTATTAGAAAGTCGCGGTTGGACCGCAGAAATTGTAAACAAGTCTGAGGTTGAAGATTTGGTCGACGTGAATGAAGAAGGATTGTTTAAATGTGTTGACGGGCGTTGCTCTGATCACAGTGGTATGCGTGGTCCCAAAGTATTGGGTGGTGTATACGGTGTGGCCGCTACACGCAAAGTGATGGACTTAGAGGGTTTGAGTAGCATTGTTAGTGAAGTCGCTGACGCTGGGTATGTACCTTCTGTGCATGGTGACCAACATGCCGATCCTGCACCGATGGGCTGTGGTTTCTTCAAATTGTGGTCGTTGGGACAATTACCCGGTTTGGATGCACCAGATTACGATTCGGAAGCCGGAAAAGCCAATGTTGAAGATGCTGGTGGTGTTTACGAAACCTTAGAAGGTGGTCACTCTGAATCCAAAGTAATGATCAACCTGGTATCCAAAACCACTTTGGAGCCCAAAGAAGACCAACGCTTTGTGGTGGACGCTTGGATTACCGCGGAGTTTGATTTGGATGTACCGACCTATTTGACCTTAGCCGTTGAAACAGTTGAACGTTTGAATGGTCCAAGGGTAGCACAGATCATCGTTGACTAAAGGATGAGGCCTGGCGTTGTATTCTTCGCCTATCCTTGTCTAAAAAAGTTCGGACACCAAAGTGTACCGAACTTTTTTATTCTGCGGATATCCTTTGAATCCAATCGCCATTCTCATCCTTGAAATTGGGTTGGTTTGTTTTTGTGTGTTTTATTTTTTTTGCTTCGTGAGATTGGTGGTTGTAGTTTTTGTATTGTGACTTTTTGAGATTATGTTTTTGTTTGTTGTATGTATTC
>CAKZLX010000629.1 GCA_937127265.1 uncultured Pseudomonadota bacterium | reverse complement strand
ACCTTTACCCCAAACCAACAGTGGCGATGTACTTATCATCACCAATGCTGGTGCCTATGGGCGTTCGATGAGTTCTTCATACAACCTTCGTGCTCCGGCAGTCGAAGTGGTTTTGCCCCACACAGAGTCCAAGACCTAGAATGCTATTCCAAACTGTCACTACAACAGCGAAAGCCGGTTGAATAGTCATAATAGGAGAAGTTGTGGGCGCTGGTTTTGTATTGGCAACCTGTCCCATTGATGACAGCGTCAGCATAGAAACCACCCCGAAAAACACCACTGCTATCGGCAACCCACTCATGAATGTTGCCATGTAAATCAAAGACTGCCTCAGGAGTGACGCAGTCGGTATAGGTCCCAGTGGGTGCTAAACTTTTGGGTTGTTGGTTGATGTTGGGGTCATTCATGTGGGCACTGTCCCAAATCCCCTCGGAAGTGCCGAAATAGTTGATCAGAGGGTGTCCATCAGCATAGACATCGTTGCAAGCCCCATTTTGGTAACTGTTTCCATAGGGATATTGGCGGGATTCAGAGCCTTGGCATGCCAGTAGCCATTCATCGGAAGTGCACAACCGTTTGTCACTTTGTTCACAAGCCTGCTGAGCCAATGCACCAGAGATGTGGGCTTGGGGTTTGACATTGGCTTTGGATACTGCCCTGAAATTGCTACCCGAAGGGGTATGGAAGGGCGAGTGAGCAACCCAAGTGCCATTGTTGAACTCTTCCAGACTGGCTTCATATTGATCGATGCAAAAGTTGTCGTTGATCAGCACCATGTTTGGAGGACAGTCGGTTGATGAGATCGTTCCGGTATCTTCGGAGTTGGTCGTGGTATCTTCTGTATCTTGCTTTATTGCCGTATCCAGTATACTGGCGGAGTCTTGTTGCTTTATTTGGTTAGTTGCTTCCGTACAACCAGTCATCATCCATATCCACATGTGTCTTCCTTGTTTGATAGAGTCGTACTATATACTTTTTGTATCCAAATTGGTATTGGGAAACCTGCGTTTTGGATACCTGCTATACTGGTGGCAAAAACAGGAGAAGATGATGTTGATGATACTGGTTGCCTGTCAAGGTGATTCAAAGATTGTCCCCGATATCCCCACAGAGGATTCTGGTATTGTCGAGCCTTCAGACGAATCGATTGTGGATACCGCTATCGAACCTGAAACACCGGAATTGTACTTCCCACCGATTGGAGAGTCTACCTGGGAAACCGTTGACCCCGTAACGCAGTACCCGAACTGGCAGTCGAGTGAGGTGACGGAGTTGCTCGATTTTTTGGAGAACAAGAACACCAAAGCCTTTATTGTACTGTCCTATGGGCGAATTGTGATGGAACATTATTTGAATGGACACAGCCAACAAACCCCATGGTACTGGGCCAGTGCGGGAAAAGTCTTGACAGCAACCATGACAGGTATTGCCGAAGGAGAAGGGCTAATCGTTCTCGATGAACCTGTATCGTTATACCTTGGTGAAGGTTGGACCAGTACTACCCCAACCCAAGAAGGTTTAATTAGCAATCGTCATTTGCTAACCATGACCAGTGGACTAGACGAATACCAAGGTACCAGTGTCGAACCAGAGGATTTACTGTATCGATCTGATGCCGGAACGCAATGGGGTTACCACAATGTCTACCGAAAGTTGCAAGATGTCATAGCCACCGCAACGGGTGAGGATTGGGAATCCTATTTTGAACAGAAGATCAGAGACCCGATTGGCATGACCGGACGGTGGACTATGATCGATGACTACAGTGTCTATCTCAGCAATGCCCGCAGTATGGCGAGATTTGGGTTGTTGGCTTTTAACCAAGGAAGGTGGGAACAAACTTCCATTCTCAATGCCTCATTTTTTGGACAGGCCGCCTCTCCATCACAAGACATCAATAAGTCCTATGGGTATTTGTGGTGGATCAATGGGCAGGAGTCGCATCGTTTACCCTATGTTCCAACTGTTTTTGAAGGCAGCCTAATTCCATCGGGACCACCGGATATGTTTATGGCATTGGGAAAGAATGACCAAAAGATTTATGTGGTGCCTTCACTGGGGATGGTGGTCATTCGAATGGGAGATGCTGCCGATGATGTGAATTTCGCGCTATCTAATTTTGATAATGACTTGTGGGAGCAGTTGGCTCTGGTGATTGGTGAGAGGTGGTGAGTCTTGTTTGTAGCGGCGAACACACAAACCTATATGGGAACACAAGTATTTTATAGGATTGGCGCATCCTATTTGGATTGACTATTTGCCGACGATATGAACGTTGTGTTCAGTTTGAAAAATGTTATGGTGTCTTGTGTTATTTAGAATGGACCCACAGATACAGGAGATTACCGATGACACTTCGTACCCTAAGTCCCATATTCGCTCTTTCCTTGTTTGCCTGTACACAAGAAGAGAAAGTTACACTTGATGTCTCCAATTTTGCAACGGAATTCAACTATGCCAACATTGAGTTTCCAGAGCATTTTTATGCTGACTCCACCAGTGGCAGACATTTAGAATCGGTAATGGAAACCGACAATACACCTGAAAACAACCCCATCACCGATGCCGGTGCCAATCTGGGTCGCTATCTTTTTTATGATGTCAATCTATCTGCCAACCAGACCATCTCTTGTTCCTCTTGTCACCAACAAGAAACAGGGTTCTCCGATCCGCGTGTACTGAGTCTTGGTTTTGAGGGGGGAGAAACAGGTCGTCACTCTATGGCACTCACCAATGCTCGATTTTACCAACCGGGGATGTACTTTTGGGATCAGAGAGCCACCACATTGGAAGAACAGGTGCTCATGCCGTTTCAGGACTCCGTTGAGATGGGGATGACACTAGAGACTTTGGTTCAGGCGGTGGAAGAACAAGAACACTATCCTTTTATGTTTGAAACCGTATTTGGAGATTCCGAGGTTACTGCGGAACGTATCTCTCTTGCTCTGGCACAGTTTGTGCGCAGTATTGTGAGTTTTGAGAGTAAATACGATGAAGGCAGAGCGCAGGTCAGTGATGCTTGGGCTGATTTTCCAAACTATACCGAAGAAGAGAACTTTGGAAAAGAAATCTTTATGCAGACACCCAATACCCAGAATGGTGTAGGTTGTGCCGTATGTCATGAAGGAGAAGCCATGATTGGATGGGCTGCAAACAATAATGGCTTAGAAGCGGTTCCGGTGACCGATCTTGGATATGGTGCGATCACTGGTGTGAATGCCGACAATGCGACCTTCAAGTTTCCATCTCTTCGAAATATTGGGGTGCGAGGGACATTTATGCACGACGGTCGGTTCGCCTCGTTGAGAGAGGTTGTTGACCATTATATGGATACAGTAGAGGACCATCCAAACCTAGGGATCCCACTCAGTCGTCATGATTTTGATCTCACCGAATCCGAGCGTGAAGCCTTGGTAGCATTTTTGGAAACCTTGACAGATGACAGTATGCTCACCGATCCAAAGTATGCTAATCCTTATGTGACTGTTGGGGCTGAATAGTCTGGTGGACACGATGTTGACTTGCCTAAATTGGTTAGGGGCATGTAAAGTCCTTGAACGTTTGGATTGACCGGTTTGAGCAGGCTTTGTTAAACAGTTCTTCCAAGTTCTTTGTATACTTTGAAGGTAATCCACAGCAACCTAAAGGGTGGAAACTACCCATTTGGATAGCCTTCGGCCTCTACGAGGGCTTGTGTAAATACTGTTGGTGACACAATTTGAACCACCTCGATTCTGCGTTACAGGTGTATACCAGAAGAGGGAATGCTCCTATAACTGTGAGGATGTGATGTTGTTATTATTGGTTGCTTGTGTTGCGGATGAAGACTTTGTGGGTTTGGATGTGTTGGGTTTTGAGGACAACGATACTGAAGAGGTATTGTGGACCTTGATTGGCGACGCTTCAGATGGTCTAAGCACCCCAAGAGATCTGGGCTTTAATCCCCAAAAAGAGGGAGAACTATGGGTGGTCAATCGCGATGATGATTCGGTCTCTATTTTCTTCAATGCCGGTGATGCCAGTCAGGAATCCGAACACATTATCGATCCCTACGCGATGCATTTTATGGAGGAAGTATCTTCGATTGCATTTGGAGACGTCGACACCTTTGGTACCTGTCATGAGTCTAGAAATACTTATAATGGACAGAGTATGCCAAACGACTTCATGGGACCGACCCTTTGGTCTTCCGACTTAGAGATTTTTGGAGAATCCAATCCTGAGGCTGTTGACTATCTCAGCAATTTGTATGGCATGCCGACTGATTTGGGGTCTCATTTGGATATGCTTCATGAATCTCCCTTGTGTATGGGGATTGAGTGGCAGTCGAGCAATGTTTATTGGGTGTTTAATGGACAAGATGGTTCGATTGATCGGAACGATTTTAAAATGGATCATGGAATGGGGTACGATGACCATTCTGACGGAACGATTTTTAAATATGGTGTGGGAGAGTTTGAACGTGTTCCTGACGTACCGTCACATCTGAAGCTCGATCACCGTTCCAAATTGTTGTACATTGCCGATTCTGGAAACAATCAAATTAAGGTTTTGGATATTACGGCTGGCGATGCTGATGAACGGCAAGCCACCATGGAACCGGGCACCAAGCATTACACCATGAAGGATGAGAGTATCTGGACCTTGATTGATGGCGAGGATGTCGGCATGAAAGTGCCTTCAGGTATCACATTGGTCGATGATACCTTGTTTGTCACCGACAACCAAACCAGCACCATTTATGCGTTTACGCTCGAAGGTGAACTGATCGACACCTTGGAAACCCCATTTGAAACCGGTGCCTTGATGGGAATCTATGGTGCTGCCATCGATGATTTATGGTTGGTCAATGCGATTGATAACCAAGTTTGGCGCTTGCAACCTGCAGAGTCAGATAGTGCTCAGGTTCCAACTGTGGATGAATACACGACCTTTTAATTCTTAGCGTGCTGAAAATCTGTCCAACGTTGGATAGCCAATTCTACGATGAAGTCCATGCCTGAAAATCCCAACTGTCCTTCAATGTTGGAGTTGTAGTTGGTGGTGCAGTTAATGTCATAGGTGAACTGTTGGCCATTGGCATCTTCCACAAATTCAATCCCAGCAACATCAATCTGGTGGGTGCGACAAAAGGCGATGTATTGTTGGACAATCGGTGTGTCGGCAGTGATGTCCGAAGCCAACTGAAACTTACCGGTATCGGCATTTTCTCCAATCGGGCAAAAGGCATCATCAAGACTGCAGGCGTCTGCTGGGCACAGTTCAAAGCCATCTTCTGTCGATGAACGAATGGCGTAGAGGAATTGTCCATCGACAATCTCAACCCGTGTGATGTAGGCATTTTGGGGTTGGATATAGTCTTGTAAGAGGTTGATGTTGTCTGGTGAACTCTCATAGGAACTGTTGTCTAGAAAATCAAAGAAGGCTTGATGTGAAGGATAGAGTTTGACCCCCAAGCCTTTGCCACCTTGGTTGTGCTTGGTGATAAAAGGTGGTTCTAGTTGCAAAGCATTTTCTTTAAGCGCCGTTGTTCCGGTGGTGGCAATTGTACGTGGTGTGTGGATGCCAAAAGATTCAAGGGCGGCGTGTTGACGAACCTTACTCAACTCGAAAGAAAAAGAGTTAGACCCGTTGATGATCGGTCGACCGTAACTCTCCAACACCCAAAGGTATTCTCGCATAAAGCGGATGCCATCCATGTGTCCTCGGGTATGAGAAGAGGGAGACATACGATTGATGTAGACAGCATCTTGGGGAGGGGTACTGATGTCAATACTGCCACCGTTGACAAACTGCAACCTGTAAGGAACCGATTTGCGCTCCAAGCTAGCAACCAAAGGGGGAAGCCAATCTTCATTTTCATACAAGACAACGATCATAACAGTTCCTATCGTGAGAGGAATAAGGGTAGTTGTCTAACCATAACCGAAGAAATTTCATCGACACGTCATGATGCTGTCAAAAAGAATGAGTTCGAACTGAGCAAGATGAAAAGAGGCGTTCAAAATAGACACTGACTTTCCCTGTGACTTGTTGTACAATTAAGCAACATCAACAACTGGGAACCGATTATGCGATTTACTTTTCTCTTAGCCATGTGGGCTTGTGATTCGAGTGTAAAAATTGATGACACCGAGGTGGTCGAAGAAGGCGCGACTGATTTGGATGGAGATGGTTATGCCGAAGCCGATGGGGATTGCGATGATTCCGATGCTGCGGTCCATACTGGGGCACTGGAAATCTGTGATGGTGTCGATAACAATTGTGATGGGACGATTGATGAAGGGGTGATGAGTACCTTTTATGCGGATGCCGATGGTGATGGTTTTGGGGATGCCGTATATGCGGAAGAGGCCTGCGATGCCCCCGAAGGTTTTGTGCCCAATGGTAGTGACTGTGATGATGCCAATGACCAGATATATCCTTCGGCTGACGAGGTCTGTGATGAGATTGACAATGATTGTAATGGTCTTGTCGATGATGGTGTTGGTGACTTGATGTACCAAGATGTGGATGGTGATGGCTTTGGAGATACCGATGTGGTGGTGGCTTCTTGTCAAGAAGGAGCAGGTGCTTCCAGAACTGGGGGTGATTGTGACGATAGCGATGCCAGTGTACATCCCGATGCCGAAGAGGTTTGTGACGAGATTGACAACAATTGCGATGGTGAGATCGATGAAGGGGTGATTGGAACCTACTATATCGATGCCGATGGCGATGGTTTTGGCGATATTAATGGGATTGAGCAAGGCTGTTATCGACCCAATGGATATGCTGAAAATGCCGATGATTGTGACGATATTAACTCTACGATTTCTCCTGCCGCCACTGAAGTTTGTGATGGGGTGGACAACAACTGTGACGGACAAACCGATGATTCGACAGCCGTGAACCAAAACACTTATTATGCGGATACCGATGGCGATGGCTATGGAGATGCCAACGCAGCCATTCAGTCTTGTGATATGAACGCTGGGTATGTGGTTAACGATTTGGATTGTGATGATGCCGATGCCAATGTGAACCCTAGTGCCACCGAGGTTTGTGATGGGATCGACAATGATTGTGACCTAACGGCTGATGATGATGACCCTTCTCTTTCCAATGCTCCTACATGGTATTTGGATGCCGATGCAGATGGGTTTGGCAATGGCTCCTTTACCACCGAGGCTTGTCTTCAACCGTTTGGTTTTGTGGATGATGATTCGGACTGTGATGATTTGGATGGGCTGGTGAATAGCAATGCCACTGAAATCTGCGATGGGTTCGACAACAACTGCAATG
>CAKZLX010000628.1 GCA_937127265.1 uncultured Pseudomonadota bacterium | reverse complement strand
GCTGGGATACGTCCAACCGATAACAGTGACTTTCCACCCAAACCCCGTTGGTATCAAACGTGTGTTCCAGACCTTCGCGCTGATCCATCACAAACATCCCTTGGGCTTTCAACTGTCCGTTTTGATGCCAAAACTTTCGCTGACCTTGTTGCAGTCCATTTTCGATTTGGGCTTCAGACTTGGGTTGTCCGTTGGGGTACCAAGTTTTACGCAGACCGTTTTCTAAACCTTTTTGGTAAGTTGTTTCGGCTTGTTTGGTACCGTCGGCATACCACAGGGTGAAGGTACCATCTTGTAGACCAAACTTGAAGTGTCCTTGTTCTGCTAGTTGCCCATTGTCATACCAAGATTGACGCAGGCCATGCTCTTGTCCATCCAAGAAGTGATATTTGGATTTTTGTTGCCCATTTTTATGCCATTCAGTCCAAGTACCAATCGGCGTGTTGTTGTCAACTTGTCCTGCAATCGCCATCTGTCCATTGTCATATTGTTCTTCAAAAGATGTGGGTCCTTGATTGCTTTGATGACAAGCTAGTTGGAACAGCAAAAGCCACATGGTATACCTCATGAACAGGGTGGGTGGTGTAAACAAGAAAAGACCCCGCAGGGCCTTTTCCGTTCGGTTCCAGAATCAATTGATTATTTGGTACCAGAGATGTAGGTTTGTTGGATCAAACCAAACAACGGTCCACGAACGTGAACAACTTGCAATACTTCAGCACCTTCGGGGATCTTGGCATCGGCATCTTGGAAAGAAGCACCAATTACAACCTTTTGGGCTTGGATAGCGAAGGTTTTATCGCCTTCAGTGACTTTTAAACAACCAGAAGTGGTACTCATCAAAGTACCGGCCACAAGGGCTACGATTAATTTTTTCATGGGGTTCTCCAGATGGGGTAAGATTTGAATATCGTTTTGATATCCAGATTGAGTATATAGAATCGGAATCAGTTTTGCAGATGATTTTTCCAAAAAACACGAAAACCCACACCGAAGTATGGGTTTTAAAGTGGCGCCCTCACCAGGACTTGAACCTGGGACCTGCGGATTAACAGTCCGTCGCTCTAACCAAACTGAGCTATGAAGGCATAATGCTTATCAAAAATATCCGATTACCAAAGGAACGTCAACTCAAAAATGCAAAATTCGATTTGAATTTATCTCTTTTCAGATCTGGAGAAGATCGTTACATGTGATCAGTTCAATAAGCATACGAGGTTTACGATGCAAGTACAATGTTTTACCGTGGGTAACTTTTCTGTCAATACCTATTTGATCACCGATGAAGCGACGGGTTTGTCGGCCATCATTGACACGGGAGAAACGGAAGAGTTGCGCAATCGATTGAAAGCCTTGATGCCTGCTCCCAATATCGTGATGATTTTATTGACCCATGGACACATCGATCACGCGGGTTCGTTGGCGTTGTTGCAAGAAGAATGGGATGTGCCCACCTATCTTCCCAAGAAAGAACGGGTCCTCTTTGATACCCTGCCGATGCAAGGTTCGATGTTTGGTATGCCCCATTTGAACCGACCTTGTGGACGGGTTGATCATGAGATTGAAGATGGATTTGAGATCATGCTTGGTCAGACCCAATTGAAATTTATCTCCACACCAGGTCACACCCCAGGGCAAGGGTGTTGGTATGATGCCAATGATATCATTGTTGGAGACACCCTGTTTGCCGGGAGTATTGGTCGCACCGATTTTCCGATGTCTGATCCAAGGGTGATGAAAGAGTCTTTACGACGGCTGTTTGAATTGCCGGGACATTTACGGGTACACAGTGGGCATGGACCGATGACCACTCTCCAAACTGAACTGCAAAGCAATCCCTTTATTGGTTACATTCGTGAAGAAAAAGGAATGCCACGAGGTCGCTCACTCCGTTGGTGATTGTAACAGGTCTTGTAGTGCGACCCACTTTTGGTGGGCTTCGGTATTGTCGGCGAATTGTTGTTGCTGTATTTGTACAGTTGCCAATTGAAGCGCTTGGTGGGCTTTTTCACTTTGGTTGGCATGCCAATAAATCATCCCCGATACGCAGAGAAACTTGGTGTACTCTTCGACATCACTTTGTAAAAATTCAGCATCGACTAGTTCGAGTGCTTCAACGGCTTGGTCATGTTGTTGTTGAAGACTGTACATGTTGGCTAGGGATGTACGGAACACATGGGTGGCAATGGGATAGGTGTCCAGTCCCAAACCAATCGACATTTCCAGTTGTCTTTTGCCTTCCTCGTAATCTTTCATCTTGACCAACATGTCACCATAATTGCCTCGAGCCAGACATTCATTGGCTTTGACTCCTGTTTCTACCGAGATGGTAATCATTTCTTCATACATCGGTTTGGCCTCATCATAACGACCTTGTTGAGCGTAGATGTTGGCAATGTTTCCAAGATACAACGAGGCCCGATTGCGATCGCCGACTCGCTTTAATTCTTGGATACCCAAGTGGTAGAATTTGAGGGCCTGTTCTTCGTCACCCATCACGTTGTGACAGAGCCCCACGTTGCAATAGAGGGTGCCAGGTCGTTGGTTGTTTTGTAACGCCATGTCCAAGGCCTGTTCTAAATAGTGCAATGCTTCTTCATAATTTCCCATAATCCGGCAACATAGACCAGCTTTTTCCAAAGCAGCCACTTGTCGAATGTGGTTGTACTGACCAAGGATTTCCAAACTTTCTCGGTGATAGGCAAGTGCTTGTGCTGTTTCTCCCAATCTTCGGTGACATCCACCCAGAAAATTAGTGACGGTTCCATAGGCGATGGGGTTTCCGTTGAGTTGGTGTTGGTGACGTGTTTCGTTGGCTAAACTGATAGCCTCTTTGACTTTACCCGTGTGGAATTGGGTAATCGCGATGTCTTGTTTGACCTGTAAGACCATGTCGATATCTCCTAACAGTTCAAAAAGATGAAGTGCTTTGCTCAAATGATGCATTGCTTGTGGGTATCGTGAATTTAAAATTTCATATTTTGCCCACTTAAAAGCCACTTGTCCGACAAAGTTTCGTTCTTCAATTTCAATTGGGGTTAACCAGACGCTCGCCGGAATTTCTTTTTGGGTTTGGTTGAGCAAGTGTTGCAGAGAACTGGTGGCTCGCACTTGCAATTCCAAACAAAGAGACTCGGCGCGTCGTAAAGCCTCTTTGACTTGATCGTGATCGTGGATGGCGTAAAAGACACTGGCTTTGCGACACAAGAATTTGCCGTATTGTTCTTTGTGTTCTTGGACTTGTGGTTCACCCTTGCTCAATAACCGACGGGCTTGCTCGGGCTGACCTTGTTTCATATAGACCAGTGCCAGTTCTCCTCGGAAGGCCCCAGCGGCAAATTCCAAATGGCGATCGCAGATTTCAATGGCTTGTTCAAGGTCGAGTTGGGCTTGCTGATAGTCTTTGATATCAATGGCACACATCGCTCGATTTCCTAGAAATACCCCTTGGTTGATCGCATTGTTGCAAGAAATGGCCAAGTCGATCGCTTGGTTGAAGTGGGTCATGGCTTGGGGGATATCGCCTCGTTCATGGTAAATGGTTCCCAAGTTTCCATTCAGTGCACTAATTTTTTCAGGTTGTTCAAGGGTTTCAAAGATGTTTCGGGCTCGTTCATATTGTCGAATGGCCAATTCATAATTGCCATCGGCCTGATAGAGTAATCCCAAATTGCCTATGATTCGAGCTTGGCTTTCTGTGGCGTCTTCGAGTTCAGCCAAATCCAGTGCCAGATGGTAGCGTTCGATGGCTTGTTCGCGGTTACCCAGACGGGTGTGTAAGACAGCAATGTCAATCAACAAAGGCAGTCGTTCGCGCTCCTGGATCAGCAGCAACTCTTCCAAGTGTTCGGCTAGCCCTAAAGCCTGTCGCAATTGTCCACCACTGGAAAAATCAACGATGCATTCTTGTAAGAGGGCGCATTGTGCATCTGGCGAGTCGGCAATGGCATAGCGTTGTTTGGCTGTTTCCAGTGCATGTTCCCACTGGTGTCGTTGAATCTCTTTGGCGTATTGGGCTTCTAAGGCGTTGTCTGGTGTGGTTGGAATTGTGGTCAACGGTGTTCGAAAGGGTGAACGAATGGCATTGAGGGGCTGTGTAGCCACATGCATCTGTAAAGAGGGGAGTGTTTTGCTGATCGCTTGTAAGGTGGCCAGTGTTTCTTCGACCTGTCCTGAATCTTGGAGTAGATCGATTTGGTGCAAGATGATTACCCGACGTTGTTTTTGGGTGAGATCGGTTCGGGCTAAAAAATCCGAGGCGATTTCCAAACCGGTGATCATTGGGCCAAATTGTTTGATGTCGGCGAGTAAAAATGCACAGCAACTGACGGCATCTTGTGGAGCACCATGCTTTGACCCTGATCGAATCAGTTGTTTGTCAAGGTCTTTGGTTTGTTTACTTTGAATGAGGTGGGCAAGATGGGTTCCCATACGGTGATGAGTTGCCTGAATGAGCAAATCTTCAGCTTGGGTACTGGCGTAGTCTCGAATTGATTTCAACATGGTGTAGGAGGTGACACCATGCAGGTACTCTCGATTGATCAAACTGTGTTGGGTGAGCACATCTAAAACATCGGATAAGGAATTGCCTTTGGGAAGATCGACAATCGCCTCTCCAAGTGGGAGGGTAAACCGTGCAGGGATTACACTCAGTTGGTAGAGTACTTGCTTTTCCAGTTCAGAAAGCGAGGTGCAAGACCAAGAGAGAGCCATTTGTAGCGTTGGTTGCTCTGCACTGTTGGAGCGCAATAAGGCAAAACGTTCTTCCAGTCGAGTCACAATCTGGATTAGTGAAAATTCCGCAATGCGAGCACCAGCCAATTCAATGGCCAATGGAATTCGATCGAGGGTGTTGACAATTGTGAAGACTTGGTTGCGGTTTTGTTCTGTAAGAGACCAGCTGGGCAACTGTTGTTTACAGTGTTGGGCAAAGAGGTCGATACCGTTCAACAAAGACATTGCGTGTAAAGTGAAGGTTTGCTCTTTGGGGTGGTCAAAGTGTCGACGGGTGGTGCTCAACAAACGAAGTTTTGGACAGCGTTCGAGTATGGTACCCAAAATCTGTACGGCTTTTGGATTTAAACTTTCGGCGTTGTCGATGATCAGGATGGAACTATCGGCTTGTGATTGAAACTTGGGGTGGGTACGGTTGAGAATACTGATGGTCAGATCAAAAGGGTCAGACCCTGTTTGTTGAACCCCTAAGGACTGTGTCAGTCGTTGCAATAGACTGGCTGGTGTGATGCAATCGGTGACATCACAAAAGACCACATCCCAGCCGGCTGACTTACACCATTCAGTAGCTACCTGCCACGCCAAGTGGGTCTTGCCAACGCCAGCCAAACCGACAATACTCATCCAGCGATGTTGTTGAAGGGCTTCTAGCAAATGTTCTTTTTCGGTTCGACGTTCAATGTTTACCCCGTGGCTCTTTTGGGCTTGCAAAGAAGCCAAATCGACCGCTCGAATATTTTGCCAATGTGCTTGTTCATGCGCTGGGATACGATGTAAGTAGGCGTTGAGTCTTCGTTCGGTTTTGGAAATCGATTTGTGATTGCCCTCTAATAAAGCATCGAGATAATCTTGGTATTCCAGTGCAATCAGTCGATCATAGATTTCTGGAAGGTGAGGTGCATATAAAATCGCTCCTTGTGCCTTTTGGTAGATGGCATCTCGCAAGGTGTCGATTTGCTCCAAAAACTCTTGTCGCTGACACCATTGTGTCCACCAGTCATCCGAAAGGGAGCTATCGTGGATAGATGGGATATTTAGGGAGGGGGTTAGTTGGTTGACCATCTGTTGGACACGGTTAATCTCTTGTTGGAGACGATCAATTTCGCGGATGATTTGTCGGGCTTCTTCCTCTTGTCGGGCACCATCCAGCCAGGATTGAATCGCCAGTTGCATCTCTTTGGCATCAGAGAACCGATCGGCGGGATTAAAGGCCATCGCTTTCTCACAAATGTCGATCAACTCTTGGGGGACAGCAAGAGCTTCAGGGACTTCTTGGAAAAAGTCAAGAATCGAGGCACTGTTGGTCTTCTTGATTCGCAAGATTTCGGGCATCGTTCCTTCAAAGGGCTTTTCTTTGGTCAAGATGTAATAGAGAATTACACCGAGCGCATAGACATCGGCACGCCCATCGATTTTTTCGGGGTCGCCGTGAATTTGTTCGGGTGCCATGTAGCGGGGTGTACCAGAAATGGCGACTTTTTTGTGTTCTACAAATGCGTGAGAAGCTTTGATGCGAACCCAATTTGGATTGCTGTGATACAGGGAACGAACCCGTGCCACTCCCCAGTCCACAACCAATACTTCTCCAAAGTCCCCAACCATGATGTTGGCTGGTTTGAGGTCTTGGTGAATTACACCACGGGTGTTTGCATAAGAGACCGTTTGGCAAATGTTCTCCAAGGCATCGATCAAACGACGAAGGTTCCAACCACTGTGGGTAGTTTTCCAGCGGGTATCAGAAATACGATGAACAGCAGAAATGATGTCTTCAAGAGTTTGTCCTTGAATTTCTCGCATGGTGAAGTAGATGTTGCCATCAGCATCTTGTTGCAAATCGTGAATCGGTACAATACCTGGGTGTTGCAATTGAGCCGTGATTTGGGCTTCCACCACAAAGTTTTCTTGCTCATAGTTGGACTCGGATTTTTCTTTACGCAATTGTTTAAGGGCGACCGTTCGCAGTAACTGGTTGTCTTGCATTTGCCAGACGGTTGCCATGCCTCCTTGTCCCAGTTTACTGACTGCACGGTATCTGTCGGTCCCCAATTCCACTGTGGGGGTATCTTGGCTTGGCAGATTAAAGTTCATACTCTGCAACTGTTCCATCGAAAAACTATTTTCCGTCCCCTCATAGATGTCACGACTTGATAAAGCCTGTGTCGCATCAGGATCAATCAGCGACTGGGTTTGCTCGACAAAGAAATTTTCGATTTCGGTGGGGTCTTTACTCTGTAAAAAGTGTTGGAGAAGACTTTTTAATTTTTGGTTCCACATAGTGACTCAGGGCGACAAGTATATTTGATCATACACGATATGCGAGCATAGATCAGTTCTATCTAGTGACTTAACATGCCAATCGTTTGTCTGTGCGTTTCCACTGCTCGGTCACTTGTGTTTTGTCGTGGAAATTGTGTTTTTCTTTGAGACGGGTGGCTTGCTGAAATAAGGATTGGCTCTTTTCGAAAAGACTAGCATTGTGGTGGATCTCAGCAGATAAGCAAAGGAGTTTGATATATTCATCAATGTGTCGACGTATGATTTTTGCGTCTATAGA
>CAKZLX010000627.1 GCA_937127265.1 uncultured Pseudomonadota bacterium | reverse complement strand
CCTAGGCAACAATATGAATACTTCTACAATGCCATCATCGAACAACTTATATCAGAAACGCAACACCCAAATTACCCAAAGTGTCGATCACAATGGATACACATCCAAATCAACATACTGGTGATCACTGATCAAAGCGATGACGCTCGATCCTTCGATTGACTTCGTGAGTTTCTCTTCGTGTACGATCGTACACTTCATCGAACCTCACTGTGTCACTCTGTGAATCCAACGTCCTCGACAACGTCAAGTCTATATCGAAAGCCGTCCCACCTACACAACCAATGCCATCATCAAACAGCCTACACCAACAAAACAAACCCCTCCGAAGGAAAAGCCAACACCATCATCTACCAACCTACAAAAACTGACTAGCAACCAAATCACCTAAAAAAAGACACCAACCAAACAGCCCCTCCGAAGGAAAAAGCCAACGCCATCATCAACCAGCCCACAACAACAAACTAGCAACCAAATCACCCCAAAAATCCCCAATACCCCATATAACATACCGTTTATACCAAACGACCGTAATTTCAAAGTGGAGAGTGGATGGCGAATTCACAACCTGTCAACAGGATATCAAAGTGAGGTGTACTTCCGTACCCGAACTTTTATAAACGTTGACAGGTTGCGAATACGACACCGCAAATCCACTTTTAAACCTACCAGGAACACGAAGACCACCCCCCCGCTCCATTTTCGCGGGCAGTGGCTTCATCTGCGGCAAACAAGTCTTCAAAGGTGTTGGTGTCATCAAAGGGAAAGGCTTTGGCGTATCCACCCAACAAGATTTGGCGTTCCAAAAAGTCTTGTTCGTTGGTTCCCAAGTGTACGTAGGCGAGGGTTCGATCGTAGACATCGTAGCAATTGCTGTCGAAGGTCAACCATACGTGACGACCAAAGATTTGGGTAATCAGAAAACTTTTGGCTTCTTGGGCATAACAGTCACCCGAGGAGGTTTCGGGGGTATTCACGCCAATGATGCGGACGCGTTCTTCACCATTTTCTCCCTGCCCAACAAAGGTGTCTCCATCGACCACATCTTCCACCAAGACCCGTATGGGTTCCCGACAAGCGTTATTTCCTGCCGGTAAATCAGCGGGATTCACCCATGACAAATCATCCACACTCGTGGTATTGGTGTCTTCGCTGGCTGGTTCGGAGGTCGAGGTGTCGGTTTCCTTTTCACCACAAGCAAAAAGAAAAGAGAATGCAATCAGGGTCATCATATGGCTATCCTATCGTGAGGTTCAATAGTGTAGTGTAATCGAAACGGGAGCAAAATGCTAGCCAGAACGGTTTGAGCAGATTGATTACACCATCTAAAAACGAGTACTGTAAGCCTATACGAAAAGCAAAACAAAGAGTTTTCCTACACTTTCAACGACAGTCTATTCGGTAAGTTTTGGATCAGATTTCTCTTTTTGAGAACCCTCTTTTGATTTTTTCAAAGCCTCCAGATCCAAAATTTCCAGTTGCAAATTGGCTTGGTTAGACAAGGGCTCAGTCACAACCAAGTATCCACGGGGATCATCATCACTGATTCGATTGCCAGTCAAGTCCAAATAGGCCATGATGGTTACCTCTTCGGATTGAGATGGGGTTTCTATCGAAAATTCACCCAAGGCTTCCAAGGTTTGTTGAGCCATCAATCGCGGTTCCCCCAAGTGGTTATCCAACACCTCCAGTTCAATCGATCCGTGGGCATCACCTTGGTAGGTAACCATACCCGATAAAATAATCTTGGGAGATTCTACAGGTTTCAGGTTCTCCGGTTCAGGAAGGGTCGGTGCCTGTTCAATAGCAGTCGTTGAAGCTACGGAGTTCGACTGGGTAGCCGATGGTGAAGGCGAATTACAAGCCAACAAGAAAAAATGAATCATAGATACCTCGATACAATCTAGTAGTATAGCACATCTCACAAGTGGTGCCGAGCAGCGATATTTGAGATACAGAGAGGTATACTTGAGGTCATCATGTTCTTCTTTTCTATACTGTTCGCCTGTACCCAATCCGACAAAGACTCTGCCCAACCCGATGTTTTTACCTTTCCAGAGGTATCGAGTATGCCTGCACTTCGCGGTCCAGGTGCTCCACAAGTCGATTTTACCGATGAACAACTGTTTGAAAACTGTGCCCCGTTGTATGGTGGTGAAGAAGACTTTTTGCACCACAACTTGGTGGTTGGCTATCGGGGACACATGATGATGCCTTGGGCGCCAGAGTGGGGGCGTGGTGGGATTAGTCTCTTTGACATGAGCGACCCTTGTAGCCCTCTCAAAGTCGGTGAAGGATTTCATGAACGAATGCGAGAAAGCCATGCGATTGGCACCCAGTTCCTCTCCGAAACCGAACAATATGCGGTGACCACTGGCATTTTAGGGATTCAATTTTGGGATTTACAAAACCTAGAAACCCCTGAAATGATCGAGTACATGCAAATCGAGGGGGTATTTTACCCAGACTCCTACACTCGGGTGGTGCTCTCTCTCTTTTGGCAATACCCCTATGTCTATGTGGCTGCGGCAGACAATGGTTTTTTCGTGGTTGATGCCACCGACCCTTACAACCCAACCTTGGAAACCCAGTACCAGTTTGACCCTCCCCTGCGCGCTGCCTCGATTTATGCGATGGGCAACCAGTTGTTTGTGGGTGCTGCGGAAGGTTCAGAGTCTGAAATACTCGACATTTCCGATCCGACCAATCCTCAGCCCATCGGTGGCGGTCGCTACTTTGTCACCGATGCAGATGGGACACCCCGCGATGCCTACCACTCGGGAATGGTTGGCAACTGGGGTATCTTTGCTAGAAAAGAAAGTGGTGGGGGGATCATGATGATGGACATTTCTGACCCTAGTAATCCCACCTTTGCGGGAGCCTATAAAACCGAGGGTGGCAATGGGGGCTATGCCTATTATCATCAGGGCTATGGTTTCGTTGGCGATTCACACTGGGCGGCAGTCTTGGACATGCGTGACCTCAGCAACATTCAAGAGATTGGTCGTGGCAACCTACCTGGAGATTTGGACACCATTACCCCCTATGGAAACGTGGCGATTTTAAGTGTTGATGATGAACCGGTTGATGGGATTGCCTCGGTGGTGATGCCATGGCGCAAGGAGGCAGATCGAGAAGCGCCCAACCTGTTGAGAACTGTTCCGGTAGATGGGGAAACTGGGGTTGCCCTCACTGGTCGTATTGGTTTGGGCTTTGATGAGTTCATCGAACCTACATCGGTGTTTGCAGGTTCTGTACGCTTATATGATGCCAGTGGCAACGCCATTGACGGTTGGGGTTCGGGACAAGAAACCATCGCCAATTTCACCCCCAAAGAACCCCTCTTACCAAACACCACCTACACTGTTGAAGTGCTCGCCGAAGGCATCCAAGACCTCAGTGGCAATAAACTCGCCAGCACCCACACCTTTTCCTTTACGACCACGGGCAATTGAGATGCTTTGGTGGTGGTTAGCCTGTGGAGAGGTGGATAAGATCGATGATTCTGGTGTC
>CAKZLX010000626.1 GCA_937127265.1 uncultured Pseudomonadota bacterium | reverse complement strand
GACCATCTTACGCAAGGCAGCAAAACCGCCAGTGGATGAGGCCACCAGTACAAGAGCAGGTTTTAAACGGTCAAGAGGGTTCAGCGCCGAAGGTGCTTGCAAGGTCACTTTTGGAGCTACCTCTCTCTTTTCAACCAATAAATCAGGGACCAATTGACTGGTGATCAGTTGCTTGGCTTCCTCTTTACTTTGGAAGTACCAGAACAGATAGACTACCCCATTGACGACTTTGCGCGCATAGATTTTTTGCTTGGGTAAAATCAACTCGGTGATCATCACAATTTTGGCTTTTGGCCATTCTCGACGGATTTGTTGGACCCTTGCAGTATCATCAAAGTCACCCAATTTTGAGACCACAATCACCAGGTCGACATCTTCTTTCTTGTTAAGGAGAGCCCCTTCAATGGCACGAAAATTATCCAAATGGATATCCATCAGATCCAAGTGCATGCTAATCCGTAAAGACAGCATTGGAGATGAACACAACAAGAGAACATTCTTTGCTTGTACAAGCATACCTAACAACCTTTATTCTATGTAAAATGGGACAGACAACACTCAGCCATTCGAGGTGATTATGTTGTTGGCAGATTATTGAGAAGAATCAAGAAATGCCCCGTAGGAGTGGAGTAATTCCGTACGATACCTTGTAGATTCAAGGCAGTCATATCCTCACAAATCTCTACAGATGGAGAACTGAGCAAAGAGTGCTCTTCAATAATTCCTTGAATGTTACCGGCAATAATGTTGATAAATTCCCCAACACACTCGGTGATCAATTCATCATCCAATTCTTCTTCATCACCATAGAAGTTATGGGCAAGACCAATCGACACCGGCATCGGCATCACTACACTACACTCCCAAGCACCATCATTGGTAAAGGTTATGCGAGCGTGAATAACTTGGTCTGTATGATAGGAAGCCCCTTCAAACAGTACACACGGTGAATCGGCCAAGGTCATCCAAGCCTCCGCCATGATTTGATCAAGATCATTCATAAATTGGTTGACAACATTTAATTTATAGCTTGATACCATACGATATTCCCCTCTTGCTTTCGTTCAAAACAATCTGTTGGTATTTGGCGTCCAATTTCGGAAGCACCGAGTAACAAAATTCCACCATTATGCAATCGACCACGCATCGACCGCAATAATTTGGCTTGATCTTCATCTGAAAAATAAATTAAGACATTGCGCAAACAAATTAGACTGTATTTGCGATTGGCAACATCGGGTTTAAACAAGTTTCCTTGTCGAAAATGTATCCATTTTTTTAAATGGGGTTTCACTACATAACCACGATTCTCACGGGTAAAATGCTTAAACAAAGACCTTGTTGGTAGACCGCGTTGTACTTCAAGTTGCGTATACCAACCTTTGTTGGCTTTTTCCACCATGTTCAGGTCGATATCGACACCGGTAATCGAGATATTCCAATCGTGGATCGAAGGAAAGGTGTCATAAAGACTCATTCCCAAAGAGTAGGCTTCCTGTCCAGCAGAAGATGCAGCCGACAAAATACTCAGAGATTTGTACTGTTCACGCTGCTCAATTAAACTTGGAAATAGATGTTTTTTGAGGTAATTGAAGACTTTGATGTCTCGAAAGAACGATGTCTCGTTGATGGTAAATAAAGCGATGAGTTTCTTCATTGCAATCGGATTCCGTCCAGCCACCCCTAGCAATGCATGCAACGAAGTGCATTTAAACTCTTCGAGTAACGGGCCTACTTTACGCTCAACGTGATACTGTTGGTGATCTTTGAGCACGATTCCGGCATGAACTTCCAGAAACTTTTTCAAGTGTGGAAAGTTTGCACTATGTTCATTTTGATTATTCAAATTCAAACCCCAGCAATTCCAGTTTTCCTTTCAAGGCTTGCTCGTGCACAGGTTTCAAAAAGTACTCATCGGCACCGGCTTCCATTGCTTCCATCATCCGCCCCTCACTAGAGTCAGAGGTCACCATAAACAAAAACATTTGGTCCCACTTTGGATCAGAACGCACCTCACGGACAAACTCAATACCATTCATCTCGGGCATATTCACATCAACTAAAGCAATATCGTATTCGTGTCCTTCTTTTAAATGTGCAAGCGATGTTGTTGCCAATGGTTCGTCGTGGACTTCGAACCCAAACTTGGTTAGCAAACGCCGAATTAAACGACGTGTCGCCCTTGAATCATCAATCACCAATGCTTTCATATTTTCTCCTTCGTATTGGGCTTGGTCTTGGGACCCTGATGTTGTCTTCTCGTTCACAGTTTAAGCGTTGGTCACTGGACGTGACAACACAGAGAACATCTTGGCAAAATCTAAAATCATTATGGTTCGATTATTTTTATCGAGTAAAACATTTGTACAGAACTGTTTCATCGCAGCATTTAAGCCTGAGGGCGGTTCACGTACATCTTCGGCATCGACTTCTTTAACCTCTTCCACCGAGTCAATGGTCAAACAACATTCCTCGCCATTGACTTCTAGGTGCAATAGGGTCCAATAATCTTTGGTTTCAGCGTTGACTTGCAATTTGCAAAATTGATTGGAATCAACCACACTGAGCACTTTCCCCCGTTGATTAAAAACACCAATGATATTGGGCAGAGGAAGAGGCAAAGACAACAACTTTTGCACTTCATAAACAGAACGAACATTCTGTACGTCAAACCCAATGTAAGTATTGGCTAGTTTGGCAACACAAATGTGACGAATGGATTTCATAGAACACACTCCAACACAGAATCAACAGCAATGATGGCAGTTGGAACATCATCGAGTATAGCCATTCCAATTGACCAGGCTTCTTTGAGTAAGGGGCTTGGGTGAATGGCTTGTCGAACCACATCTTGGATGTCGTGTGCCAACAAGGCAATTTTGCGACCATCATCTTCAATAATGATCAACGAGAAACTTTCCGTGTCTCCCAAATCCAATCGACCGAAGGTAAAGACTGGAATCACTTCCCCATTAAACGAATACACAAAACGACCCGAG
>CAKZLX010000625.1 GCA_937127265.1 uncultured Pseudomonadota bacterium | reverse complement strand
GTGTTTTTGTGGGGTGAAGAATGGTAACGGTGGCGATCGATGTCATGGGTAGTGATCTTGGCGTATCAGAATTGATCAAAGGGATCACGGCTCTCAGTATGGAGGCGGACAACCAAATCCAAATGGTGTTGGTGGGTGACGCCAAAGAGATAGCCAAGGCCTTGGTTGGACAGGTATACCATCCAAAGTTCATCGAGATTGTCCATGCCAGTCAACACATCACCCAAGATGAAAAGGCCAAAGAGGCTCTGAAAACGAATCAAGATTTGAGTATTGTACGGGCTTGTCAACTTGTGAAAGAAGGACGGGCAGATGCTTTGGTCAGTGCAGGCAACACTGGTGGGGTTATTTTGAGTGCGGCGCAGTCATTCGATCGGATTGCAGGAGTGCAACGGGTTGCTTTGGCGGCTGTTTTACCCACCGAGAAGCGTAGAGGACAACGACAAGATCCCTTTGCCCTTTTGTTGGATGTTGGAGCTACGTTACACGTTACGGCCGAAGATTTGTATCGTTTTGCCTTGATGGGCAGTATTTATGCGAGTATTGTTTCCAAGAACACATCTCCTTCAGTGGCTTTGCTTTCCAATGGCACGGAGATTGGCAAAGGCCCCAGCGAGGTGGTTGAGGCCTTTCAATTGCTGTCCGAAAATACCGATGGACTTTCTTTTATTGGCAATGTGGAAGGGTTGGATATTCCCAGAGGTGGTGCCGATGTGATCGTTTGTGAGGGTTTCTTGGGTAATGTGGTCTTGAAATTATTGGAAGGGATAACTGAATTGGCGGCAGACCTAGCCAAAGAAGCCTATGATAGCAAACTGATTTGGCGTTTGGGATTGACGATGCTCTCTAAAGAGTTGCGAAAATTACGTCGATTGACGGATTGGAAACAATATGGCGGCGCACCGATCTTGGGTTTTGATAAGGTGGTTATCAAGGCACATGGACGTAGCAACGCTCGAGCGATTCGAAATGCGATCAAACTGGCGGCCAAAGTGCATCGAGGCGATTTGATCTCAAAGATTCAACAGAAGATGGAGCCCAGATGCTCACCAACAGTGTAAAGCCAACCACTTGGTTATCGTTTGAACGGATCAATCAAGCCGTTGGTCTTGAGGTTGTATTGGCCTCTGAAACCGAACAGGTGACCCATTCTTTCAAATACCGAGCGGCAACATCGGTGGTTCAAAACATTGATGCCGCAGGTTTTCTGGCTGCATCGTCTGGAAATTTTGGTCAAGCCTTGGCCTGTGCTTGTCAACGAAAGGGGGTTCCGTGTATTATCGTGATGCCTACCACTAGTGCCAAAGTCAAAATTGAATCTGTTCGTTCTTATGGGGCTACAGTTGTTTTTGTGGATACTCGCCTACAATCTCGCGCAGATAAAGTGACCGAAGTGTCCAGAAAATATCCGACTTACCACATTGCTTCTGCCTATGATTGTCGATGGGTCATCGCAGGAAATGCTTCACTTGGACATGAGATTGCTCAATCTAGTTGGCAGCCAGAGGCGGTATTGGTTCCTATTGGTGGTGGCGGGTTGATTGCTGGGATAGCCACGGCGTTTGAAGAGAGAAATTACACTGTACCATTATGGGGTGTTGAACCAGCGATGGCTGATGATGCAGCACGATCTTTGGAGCAAGGTGTACGGTTGTGTAACCAAGGCGAACCGCAAACCTTGGCTGACGGGGCCAGAACCCAAAGTGTGGGTGTGCTGAATTGGCCGATTATCCAACGCCGAGTGCAAAAGATCACCAGGGTGTCAGAGAATTCAATTTGTCAGGCGATGCGTTTGTTTGATTCGGTGGGTTTGAAGGTCGAACCTACGGGTTCCTTAACCTTAGCCTCTTTAATCGAGCATCCTTGTCCTCTCAATCGGGTGATCGCAGTCATCAGCGGACAAAATGTTGATGCAGGGATTTACGATCAAATAATTGCCTCAAAGGGTACGATCTCAACCTAATCAATCATCGCCCTTCGTCTTTAGATCGGTTATGTAGGAACAAATTTTGTTGCTTTGCACCATAATCCAATTACAACAAAGACATCTTTTGCACCGTGAACATTCGGTTCACATTTACTACTTCAACCATTCACCCTATTTCCAAGGAATATAAAGACATGGAACCATTTGAAATTACAGAAGGTCATCTCAATACAGGATTACGTGGTTTTCCTGTAGGTACAGTTCGTACCTCTAAAGTTAGCCCAACAGAAGGCGTCAGTTACGTTGGATTTCCGATTGCTGAATTGGCAGAAAAAGATCCAGAAGCCGTCATTTTCTTGTTACTCAACAAGCGTTTGCCAGAAACGGCAGAACTAGATGCTTTCAAAAAAGACTTAGCCTCTCGTGCCACCGTAAACCCTGTTGTTTTTGACTGCATGAAGAATCTTCCTAAAGAAGGTCATCCGATGGAATGGTTCATCGCTGGGTTGAACTTGTTGGGAATGACTGGCAAGACTGGTGACTACAAAGAAGATGCCTTGAATGCAATGGCTCGTATTCCTGCTGTTGTAGCGGCGGTATTCCGTTTGCGCTCTGGTTGGGGAGATGTCATTGAATCTCGACCTGAATTGGGATTGGTGGAAAACTTTGTTCACATGATGGGTGTTCCAGGTGGTGATGCTGAAGCCTTGACTTCTTTGCTCCGTACCTTTTACATCTTGCACATGGATCATGGTGGTGGAAACTTGTCTACCTTCAGTGGTAAAGCCGTAGCCTCTGGTTTGGCTGACATGTACGCTTCATTGGGTGCTGCAATGGCTGGACTTTATGGACCACTTCACGGTCGTGCCAATCAAGACTGTTTGAACTTTGTTCGTAGTGTTGGAACTTCTGACCCCAAAGAGTTGGATGCCAAATTGACTGAAATCTTGCGCGGTGGTGACAAGGTTTATGGATTTGGTCACGCTGTACTGCGCGTGGAAGACCCTCGTGCCACAGTTCAATACGCATTGGGTGAAAAGATTTGTCCAAACGATCCATTGTTCAGAACTGCCAAAGCCATGCGAACGATTGCTGTTGATGTTATCAAACGTGAGTTGCCAAAAGTCAGCAGTCCTTATCCAAACGTCGATGCAGTTTCTGGGACCTTGTTGAACGCCAGTGGAATGACCGATTCGGACTACTACACTGTATTGTTCGGTTTGGCACGTTGCTCCGGGATCGCTGCTCAAATCGTAGATGAGCGTACGGATCTTCGCTATGTCGCCAAAAAAGACAAGTGGACAGGTGTACCCATTTACCGTTGTAAATACGTATTCAAAAAGCCAGGAGAAAAATAATGAAATTGCATGAATATCAAGCCAAAGCCTTGTTAGCCGCAGAAGGTGTTGCTGTCCCTCCGGGATTTGCTGCTGAATCTGTCGAAGAAGCATTGGCTGCTGCTGAAAAATTGGGCGGAAACTTTTGGGTCGTCAAAGCGATGGTTCACGCTGGTGGACGTGGTAAAGGACGCTTTCAAGGTGTAGCCACCCAAGAAGAATTGGAAAAAGTAGTACAAGGTATACCCGTAGAAGGTGGTATCGGCGGTGTGGCATTGTGCAAAAGCATCGATGACGTCCGTGCAGCTGCTGAAGCCATGTTGGGTAATGTGTTGGTCACTAAACAAACTGGGATTGACGGTGTTAAAGTCAACACTATCTTTGTCACCGTTGGTGCCGACATTGAACGTGAAATCTATGCTGCGGTACTGTTGGATCGTCAAACTTCTCAAATCGTGTTGATGTGCTCATCAGAAGGTGGTACTGAAATCGAAGAGGTCGCCGAAGAAAATCCAGATGCCATCGTCAAAGCCTATGCACACCCCTTGGGTGGTCTCAGTGACTTCCAAGCCCGTGAGATGGCCTTTAAACTTGGTTTGGGTGACAACAAAAAATCGTTATTCAGCGGTATCAAAATGTTCAAAGACCTTTACAACGTCTTCATGAAGTACGATGCTGACATGCTGGAAATCAATCCTTTGATCGTTGAGCCAAGTGGTGCAGTGGTTGCTTTGGATGCCAAAATGTCAATCGACTCCAACGCTTTCTTCCGTCACAAGGAATTGTTTGCCCAAGAAGATGAAGGTGAAAAGGATCCTTATGAAGCCGAAGCCGAAAAGCATCACTTAAACTTCATCAAACTTGATGGCAACATTGGTTGTATGGTTAACGGTGCTGGTTTGGCGATGGCTACGATGGACATCATCAAGTACGAAGCGCAAAACCGTGGTGTGGAAGCCGCTCCTGCTAACTTCTTGGATGTTGGTGGTTCTGCCAAGCACGAGCAAATCAAAGTGGCTTTGGAATTGATTTCTAAAGACCCAGCAGTGGAATGTATTCTGGTCAACATCTTTGGTGGAATCATGAGTTGTCAAGTGATCGCTGAAGGCGTATTAGCGGCGATTGCAGAGTGTGGATTGACGGTACCGTTGGTGGTTCGTTTGTCTGGTAACAAAGCCGAGGAAGGAAAGCGCATTTTGGCAGAGTCCGATTTGGCAGTCATCACGGCTGATAACTTGGCTGAAGCCGCTCAAAAAGCTGTCAGCGCAGTACAAAAATAAGGAGAACGACATGTCTATTTTGGTAAATTCTGAAACGCGCGTCATCTGCCAAGGAATCACTGGTTCTTATGGTGGTCGTCACGCCAAAGCCTGTTTGGATTACGGCACAAAATTGGTTGCTGGTGTTACTCCGGGAAAAGGTGGAATGGTTTTTGATGATGCAGGTCACAAAGTACCGGTCTACAATACTGTTCGTGAAGCCCGTGAACAGCATGGTGCCAACGCTACGATGATCTTTGTACCTCCAGCATTTGCTGCGGATGCAATTATGGAAGCCGCTGATGCTGGTATCGAAGTGATCGTGGCCATCACCGAAGGGATTCCTGCTAACGATATGGTAAAAGCCAATGCCTATGTCAAAGAACGTGGTTTGACTTTGATCGGTCCAAACTGTCCTGGTATCATTACACCGGGTGAGTGTAAGATGGGTATTATGCCTGGTCACATTCACTTGCCTGGTCGAATTGGTGTCGTTAGTCGTTCGGGAACCTTGACCTATGAGGCCGTTGGTCAGTTGACTGCTCTTGGTTTGGGACAATCGACTTGTATCGGAATTGGTGGAGACCCTGTAATTGGTACCAACCATACTGCGGCGATGAAGTTGTTCAACGAAGACCCTGATACTGATGCGGTCATTATGATCGGTGAGATTGGTGGTTCGGCTGAAGAAGATGCTTGTGCATGGATCAAACAACACATGAATAAGCCTGTGGTTGGGTTTATCGCTGGTGCTACAGCGCCTCCGGGGCGTCGTATGGGGCACGCTGGTGCAATTATCTCTGGTGGTAAAGGAACTGCCGAAGCTAAATTCCAAGCCATGGAAGATGCCGGTGTCTCGGTTGTTCGTTCACCTGCAGAAATGGGTGCAATGATGCAAAAGTTGCTTGGTTAATTTAACCAACAATTGCTTGGTTAATTCAACCAACATCGACTGATGAAGGGTCTCAGGCTTTGGCTTGGGACCTTTTGTTTTAGCCATCATGAGGAGAGTGTTTCATTCTTCGGTTTGTGCGTACTATTTTTGGATCCACTGATAGAGTTCGTCACGGATTTTGGCTTGGCTAGAATCGACGGTGTTTCGCAATAGGTATTTGGTGGTCATCCCGAGATCTTGAGAACGGCTGAAGGTGGCTCGATACACTGCAACACCAGTAGGCATTTGAGAAAACAAAATGATCTCTTCTCGAAAATAGAGTGGTTGATGTTCGGCATCGGTCTTAGCCGAGGAGAGCGAAGAATAAAAGACAATATTGTGTTGGTCTTGGAATATACGATTGGTCGTACAGTACTCCGATGGCAGCAAGATACCTGTGACGCCAGAACTTTGTACACAAGAGGTGTTTCCACTTTTGGTAAACCCGATCACTTGTGGCATCACATTGATGCGAAAGTCCGTAGACATGAAGACATCATAGGTCTTTTGGAGGTCGACATTGGGGAGACAATACGATGACTCAATTAAAAACAATGATTCCACGAATTGTTGTTCTGTGTCCGAACCATTAGGGGCGACTTTGGCAGGTGACATGCTTTTGAATAAAGCCCCCTCGGTACACTGTTCTGTTTGATGCAGTGTGATAGCCGCTTTGGTCGATCGTTTGAGTTGTGTATTGCTCCATTTGAGCAAGTCAGTATGAAAGGATTCACTCAAGTTTCCATAGTCATGGAAAAATTTTGCATGTTCAGTGGGAGCATGTTGACCGATCCATGAATAGACACTGCTTGGGGTGAGGGCAAAAGTCGTCGAAAGGCTTGACAGTAGGAACAAACAGAACATCTAGATCAGTGTAACAGAATAGAAGTAAAGTGGTCAATATTGATCTTGCGGAACGATTAGGTATACTACATTGATATTTTTGGAGAAAAAGACACGAGCAGAGCCTATTTTTGTTATACTAAATGTAACGAAGTGTCACGAGACTTTGTAATCTTTGTATTTTTTGAATGGAGATACAATCTATCATCCATTCAGATAGACCCAGTATCGATAAAATGCCCTTGTAGGAGTATGGAATGAGATTGTCATCATTTGGACTAATCGCTTTAACTTTGGCTTGTTCTTCCAGTGAAGAGGAAACCGCACAGGAATTATCACCAGCCGAGATTGGTGCCACCAATGCCCAAGATCGCGCCCAAGAGATTCTTCTTGCTCTTGAAGACAACATTCGTCAAGATGTTCCCTCTGTAGTTCAAGATCAAGAAACCAAAGTGGCTCAGATTGAAAAGGATGTCATTCTTCCTTTGGAAGCCGCTTGGTTAAGTTTGGATGGCGCTTCGATTCAATCGTTGCTGGCTGAAAATGCCAAAGTTGCTGGGTTGCAAGTTCTAGACGATACGGAGAAAGTTCGTGAGATTGCTGGGATTGTGGAGCGCAAAGGTGTGCCTAGCACGGATGGTGGTTTTGAAAACTACTTGCATGACTTTACCGAGGCTGATTTCGTCAATATGGAATTGCACAACATCAATTTGGTTGATGCTGGAATGGTTGTCTGTCATGTGTTTGTGGATTTTCGAGCCAAGTCAAACGACTTGATGCGTCACGATCGTGGTTGGGCTACGTTGACTGTCAAGAATGTAGATGGTGTGTGGAAGATTGCCAAGTTTGAAATGCCCGAGCAAGAGATTCTCACCACTGCCACACCTGCCTTTGCTGATGTGACCGAAGCGGCTGGTTTGGATACCGTTCCTTTGTTTGAGCGTCTTGAGGCTCTTCGTCGTGGTGGATATGCAATCACTGTTGGTGACGTCGATGCGGATGGAGATCCAGATGTTTATGTTGGTGGTTGGGGTAAATCGCAATTGTATCGCAACAATGGTGAAGGCAAATTCGAAAATGTGACTGAAGCTGCAAACTTGGGTAAGGTTGATCGTGTTAAAGCAGCTGCTTTGGTCGATTTGGACAATGATGGGGATAAAGACTTCATCTTATCTCGTTTCATTGATGACAAGTCTGAAGACCTGTTGCTCTACTTGAACGATGGAACGGGCAAGTTTGAAGAGCAGCCACAAGCGATCACCAAAGACTTGGATTACGATCGTGCGATGCCACTTACGGTTGCTGACTTTAACAACGATGCCAAGTTGGATCTCTACGTAGGTTTTCCAGGCGCACGTGATTTCACGTATTTGGACGCCAAGCCCAACAGTTTGAACACCCATGGATTGTTCATGAACGATGGTTTGACCGAAGGAATTCACTTCTCGGATGCGACTTTGGCATCTGGTTTGGATGTTAAACCCAGTGAGCGCGTTGGTTTGGCCGCCTATCCTCATGCTTCCGTCAAGGCAGATTTTGATGGTGATGGCAAAGTGGACTTGATGATTGCCGATGATCGTCGTGGTGTCAGCCAAGTCTTCAAAAATGACGGTTCAGCTACCTTTGCAGAAGTTTCCAATACCGCCAACTTGAAAAATGAAGGTTGGGCGATGGGTGTGGCTGTCGGAGACTATGACAACGATGGTCTTCCTGACATTTACTATTCCAACATTGATTTCTTGGCTGCCAAGCGTATTTCCAGTGCACTTGGTCAAGATGGCATCAACACCTTCCACGGAAACAAACTGTACCGCAACTTGGGGAACGGAGAATTTGAAGACGTCACAGAAACTGCTGGTGTAGGTTGGGCTGGAGAAGCCACCGCTGGTTCAATGTGGTTGGACTATGATAATGATGGCGATTTGGACTTGGTGGTCTTGAATGGTTTGTGGACTGGTCCCGGCGACCAAGATTTGTCTAGCATGTTCAATCAAGCCTACATGGCAGAAGTGTTGATCGAAAAGAACGATTTGGAACGCG
>CAKZLX010000624.1 GCA_937127265.1 uncultured Pseudomonadota bacterium | reverse complement strand
GATCAACCTGACATTCTAAATCGCCCTACATAGCAAAATTGTATTAGATGTATCGGAAGAGCTTTTAAAGCTGTCCACAAACTTGCGCTTCACTATGGGTCTTCCCTTCGACGATAATCACGCTAACCCGCTTACACAGCCTTCGCCATTGAATGACAGTACAATGTTTTGGAGCTGGCAAAACGGTCATAAGTTTTTGCGACTGGATGTGTCTAAAGGCTCAGAGGAAACACGCAAATGGTCTTATCATTTAGGTAGCGTGGGTTGCGATTCTGAATCAGCAGTCAGGCCACCTGAAAAATCGTGTGCTTTCACAAACCGGGTGGAGTTTATTCTGCCGATGACCCAGCTCGATACTGATTTAGATTTGGAACCGATTACCGGTGATGTTGTAGCGGCAAAAATTATCGAGTATCCAGTATCTGGGGTAGATATCGCACCAACGATCGCCGAGATTGCCAAGGTTGATTTTCAATCCAGCGGAGAGAGTGTGTTGTCGGAGTCGACCCGACAATACGCCTATGCTGAAACCTATTTCCCTTATTTTCACTATGGATGGCATCCGTTGAGCATGATTCAAGATTCTAACCAAAGAATCGAAAATGGCCAGTTTACCACTAGTCGTCACTCGACTTCCCAAGAGGACTTGGTGCTCAATACCCATCTCTTAGAACAGTTGGCGAGCATTCGTGGTTCAGTCGTACCAGATGTACAACAAAAGTCACTCAGTGCTGCCGAAGAGTTGGCTTTACAGTCCTTAGGCTATCAAACGGAGTTTGTCTTTCCCAGTATTGAAGAAGCCCTTGATCCAAGAGAGACTATTCAGGTCTTACAGGCAGTTTATCAAGCTGAACATTTACCACTTAAACAGGCGATTCCAGCCTTAAAAAAGATTGTTGAACAGAATCCCAAATTGTTGGATGTGCATCTGTCACTGGCTTATTTGGAAAGTAAACAGGGAAACTTTGAGAGCTCTCTCTCTCATTGTGTCGATGTGTTGCGTCAAAACCCTGAACATTCGGTGGCTTTGAACAATGCGGTGATTCTGGCCAATACCCTCAAAAAGACAGATGTTGCCGAGGCCTTTGCAGAGAAAATGTTGGTGGTGAATCCTCAAGATGTACGAGCCTATCGATATTTAACTGCAATTGCTGCGGACAGAGAAGATCGTCAACAAGTGATTGACATTGCTGCCAAGGGGCTACTGGTAGAACCCAATGATCCAAACCTCAACTATCTCAAAGGCTTAGCCCATGCTTTTCAACAAGAAGATACACAGGCAATCATCCATTTACAAAAGGCCAAAGAAAATGATTCTCGTGCCAACGATATTTCTTTGTGGCTAGGGATTGCTTCCGAACGCCTAGGAAAGTTGGAGCAAGCTTTGAGACATTACGAACAAGCAAGCAGTGATATGCCATTAGACCCCAGACCGACGGCAAAAGCCGCATTGATGTTGGTTGAGGCCAAGCGTTGCTCGGAGGCGATGCCCCTGTTGGTGAATGTAGCCAAACGACTTTCAGGTCCTGAAGCCAGTATTGAGAAGGCGATTGCCACCTGTCAGTCGGTGGGCAGAGAGTAAGCCAAAATTATTGACAACAGGGACACAATTTGAGACCAGTGGTGGCTTGATCGATGATGTGACAAGGCACCAATTCCTTTTCGTTTTCACGGATACTCTGTAAATAGGAGCAGTCTTCTTTGTGTAAGGTGTTGTTGAAGAGGTTGATGGTCAGTGAGGATTTTTGTAGCAAACCATCTGCATACGGTCGGACGCTGGTGGTTTGATATTTCAATCGTTCGTAATCTTGGTCGGTGGTTTGAATCACCGGGCCACGATATCCACGCTGTTTCATCGCAATAATACTGTTGAGAACATCATCTTGGTCTAATGAGCAAATTGAGTACATTGATCCACCTCTATTTTAAACTTACCAACCAAAGTATAGACCCAAAATTCTCTTTTTCAAGTCATATAATAAAAATAATTAAAATAGTTTTGTTTAGGGGGAGGTTGGATGGGTAAGCAATTCAGTAAACTGGGTAGCGATTAGTTCGATTCCTTTGGGGTTTAAATGTTCATGGTCACCATATAATTGTCGAAAAACATCCATACCGTCTTGCTCTACAGTCGCCTTGATGACGGGGTATAAATCCTTGGTGTGGCATTGATAGGTGGTGCAGACGATTTTGGCAACCTCAGCATAGGCAGGAAGCGATCTTTTGCGCGAGATATCCAACAGTAGGGCTGTTTCTCTGGCTTGCCAGGCTTCGGTGTAGCGTTTTTGTTTTTGCAGTGCGGTACCTAAAAGATAGTGACCGGTGGCATGATGAGATTCAATGCCCAGCGCAGTTTGTAATACCGACTCCATTTCTAACCATTTTCGTTGTTGTTCCAACTGTTTGGCTTGTCCGATATAGCCAGTGTATTGTTGAATATCATTTTCTACCAAATCAGGAGAGTTGGCATCGTAGAAAGGGGGATAGTTCAAATGAGGAACGGTGGTGATGATATAGACCTTTGTTCCGACTTCATTGGCGGCAGAAACGATCGCACTGAGGTTTTGTTCGAGCCTTTTTTGCAAGGCTTCATAGACAGAATCGGTGGGGATACCATCTTCAAACAGTGGATAATCTGCGGCTCTCCACTGGGTTTGGGTCATTTGTCCGAGCACAACAGGTTTGGTTCCTTTGAGAACGGGTGGGGCTTTGGAGAACCGTTGTCGTACTGGAATAATCTTGTCTGAGAGCAGGCGATAAGTACGAAGAACCCGTAATTGATCTCGTACCTCAGGAACCCAAGGTAACTGTTCTCCTTGCATTCCAAAAGCCATACCGATCCCTTCGTTGTTGCCAAGATAGAGAATCAGTCCAGTCGGTTTGTATTGCAACACTTCCATTGCAATCCGTCGTACCCCACCGGAATCTTGGGCGATCATACCCGCATTTAAGACCTCAACATCCTGTCCTTTTTTGGCGAGTTGATTGCGAATTTGTCCAGAGAGGGAGAGTTCTTCAGGTAGTACCGAGACCCCTTGTCCCAGTCGTTCGGTGGACCAGTTGACGGGGATTTTGATATCGACCCCATGTTGCCCCAGTGCTGCTGAACCGCCCAGTACAAAATAGCGAGGTTTGGTTGGCTCAGGAGTGAAGCGCAGTTTCCGCATGGCCCCTGAGGCTGGAAATCCATCTCCTCGACCGGTAGCGTATTGGGGGGTTGTGACGATGTATTGTCCTTGCTGTTGGAAAAATGGGGTATTGCTTTGGAGGTACTCACCTTCCAATTTTCCATCTTTTACCACTTTGATAAGTCTGGGTGGGGCATACTGTTTTCCTTCGGCAACCCCAGCAACCCGCAGCCCGATTTCGACTACCCCGAAGAACAACAGGGTGAACAGACCGGCAAAGCCAAGTTTACGTCGCCAAGTGGTCTTGGTATCAGTCATTATTTACAAAACTGATGAGAGAAATTCAGTACACCATCTTCGTCATAGAACTCACCGGTCATGCAGTTGTCGACAATTTCAACCCAGATAAAACCGCCAACGGTGTCATCTTCAAAGAATGTAGGGTTACCACGGGCTTGTAAGTCGGTGTGTTTGGCTGCGGCACCAGAGACGATGAATTCAGTGCCACAGGTGGGCTCAAGCCACTGTCGATTGTGATCGTGACCAGCAAAATAAATGTCCACCTGACCACAAATGTTGGCATCCATAAATTCTTTGACCCCTGCACCCAGAGGTACATCGGTTCCCCAAGTGCCTTCTAGCCAGTCTAGTCCTTCGTAAGTACCGGCGTTGCCGTGTTGACCGTTGGAAATGTAGGGGTGGTGTCCAAAGGCGATGGTCCATTGATTGGTATTGGTGATTTCGGATTGAAACCAAGCCCACTGATCATCTGCACCAAACCATGGTTCCCACATTAGTTCATTGGTGTCCAAGCCAAATAAAGTGATATGTTCGACATCAACTCGATAATATTGATCGAACATTGTCCACTTATCAGAATAGTGGGTATAATCGACTTGATGTTCTGTTTTCGAAAAGTCACAACCCGCGCCCCAACAACCACCATCGTGATTGCCAAGCACCACATAGAACGGAAAATCAATGTTGGCATAGGGGGCTTCAAACTTGTCGTAGAACTGTTCATCAAGAACGCTTTCTACACCGACATCATAGATGTTGTCTCCGAGATACAGGGCGAATTCACAACCATCTAAGATGTCGTCTGTTTTGGCATCACAAACGCTTTTGAGAGCCTCACCCACTTTGTATTGAGTGTCATTGC
>CAKZLX010000623.1 GCA_937127265.1 uncultured Pseudomonadota bacterium | reverse complement strand
AAGTTTGGTGTGGTCCGAGCATGGGTTCCTTTAATCGTTGGGTTAAAGGAACCCAACTTGAAGATTGGCGACAGAGAACTGTGGTCCGCGTGGTTGACGCACTCATGCAGTCTGTTGAATCGTAACCTACCAATCCCAACCATCATTGTGATTGGATGATGGCTTTTCTTGGTTGCCTCTCTCATGTCTACACAACCGTAAACCTTGGGTTGGACTGATAAATGTTTTGAGGCGAGAGGAGATAACATCAATCCTACAAGCCTGTTCCATACTGGCCCAAGAACCACCTTTGCGGGGAGCGTATAAGGGGTCAAGGTTGCTATCGGCATCCCAGCACCACTCCCAGATATTACCACTCATGTCGTATAAACCCCCAGGTGTAGAGGCATGACGACCCACAGAATCTGACGCGTCAGAATCATAGATGCCGACTTTCCACAGTTCGTTATCCCCTGCAAACTGGGTTTGTGGAGAAAGGTGCTTGGCAGCCAGAGTCCATTGATTCGGCGTAGGTAAGTGGTATCCATCGGCATCATCATCGACTTGGATAGTTCCATTGTCTAGAAATTGATACACGCAGGCATAACCCATCGCATCGGACAGTTGGTTGCAAAAGTGTAATGCCTCATACCAACTGAGCGAATCAACTGGATTGGTTTGTCCCAAGCAAACACTGGGGTTCTCTCCCACAATGGCTTCAAATAGCGCTTGTATGACTGGGTATCGTTGCATATACAGGTGTTCGGTTTGGCTCAACGGAATGCAGACTTCTTGTGTAGAGCCCAATACCAAATCTTCCAGGAGCCATTCGGGTATTTCGCCAAGTGATGGTAGAGACGCAGCCAAAACAGCCATTTGTCCCCAATCAATATGCTCTTCGACCAGATGAAACCAAGTCTGTTTTGAAGAGGAAAGAATGTCGTGTCGACTACGTAAGAGTACAAAGGCGTGCAATGAACGTTCTTCTAAATGAATGGAATCGCGAATTAGAGGGGTATCGGTATTATCTAGTTCGATCCAAGTGCTCAGTCCATCACACCATTCCATTTGAAGAATCAGTTTGGCGGCTCCTTCGAGGGAGGGGATGCTTCCTTTGTACATCATTTTCAGAACGTTGTTCCAAGCATCGGATAGTTCGCTATCTTCTGATAGTCGTTGTTGCCATCGGGTTTGTGTGTTTACAATGTGTTCAGGAATTAGTGATGACATGTTGTTTGTTGGGTGAGAGTGCATAGAAAACGATTGAGAGCCAACCCATGAGAAAACCAACGCCACCCAATGGAGTGATCGCGCCAAGCCAACGGGTGTTGGTGAGTGCCAATATCCATAATGAGCCTGAAAATATCAGGATGCCCAGTGTAAAACCCCAGCAGGCTCGTCGTAGCCACAGTTGATCCGTGTGGATGTAGGCAAATGAGACCATCGCTAGGGCAATGGCGTGTTCCAAGCAGTATCGTGACCCTGTATTGAAAATGGTTAGTAAATCCTCAGGGAGCCTGTCTTTGAGTGCATGTGCTCCAAAAGCACCCGTTGCCACCCCTAAAAAGCCAAAGATACCGGCTAATATGAGGAAACGATGGCCATGGTGGTGTGTTGATTCCATGATGTTCCTGTGTGGTGTACATCCAATATGATTATAGAGAGTCTAGAAATCTTAACAAGTCTTGGCGATCATTTGTAGACAATGCTTGATATTGTTCGACTGACCAGAAGGCCTCCCCAGCTCCACCGTTACTGTGTTGTAAAATCGCTTCGTGCAGCGTTTCCGCAGAACCATCGTGCATGTAGGGTGCGGTGTCTTTGATACCCCATAATGGTGGCGTTCTATATTCGCTAGCCAGAGCAAATGGATCATGATCAACCACTGTTGTGTCGGGATAGCCCATGTCATGAAGCAATAAGTCCGAAAACAAAGGCACATTATCCAAGGATGGCGTGTGGCAACTGTCACATCCAACCTGATGAAACAGAGGGTGTACTTCGCTTGTTTGAGAGGCAGGAGGGGCTAGTTCGTAAACAAAGAACCGTAAGGCCTCCACATCTTCATCGATAAATTCAGGGTCTTCACAACTGTCGAAATCTTCAGCAATGGTAAAATCCGATAACGAAGGGTGAACAGTGACTCCGATTTCCTGCAAGAGTGCATCGGCAACAAAGTCTTGCACTGTAGGAATCTGTGCTTTCCAGCCGAACCTTCCTATTTGTCCGTCTTCTAAACGATAGGCGCGCCCTGAGATTCCATCGCCATTTTCATCATTCGGATCCTCGTTTGCCAAAATCGTACTGTCGCTAATGTATTCAATCTCTCCAAGCCCTAAGAGGGAGGGCGGTTGTCGAGCCTCGATGATGGTATTGGCTAAAAATGTGTCGGTATCACTGGAAGTGTCCCAGTCGATCAGTTCGGTTGGTAGGGTGTTTGGCAAGGTGGATCGAGGTAGTACACTGGTTTCAGACTGATTCATCCAGCCCATTCGTAAAACGTTGACATCCAGTCCACCAGCCCCACCGAGTACAGGGTCTTGATGGCAGGCTCGACAAGAATCGGCATTGAACATCGGACTCAAGCCCCCCTTTTCAATCAGGTTGGTATCAAATAGGGCGCGTCCTCGTTCATATAACGCTTGTTCCTCGCTATTCAACTCTCGACGTGGTCCTCCAAGTTCACCATAGGTAGGTGTTTGATCGGCGCTGTCATTAAGAAAGTTTTGCTGATTGGGGACAGTACCCAAGTCATGCAGAAAGTCAAGGATGGAGGTTTGTTCAGCCGTGGTGAGTGCCAACCAGCCATCAACACTGTGTGAGGCCTCTCCTCCATGCCATTCGATAGCTTCTTGTAAGGTGTCGGCACGACCGTCGTGTAAATAGGGCGGGTGCAGTCCAACGCCCCATAGTGGTTGGGTGCGAAACTCTTGTCCAGTGGCAAACCCTGCCGTAATTCCATCGGCTAATTGTTCGCCCATGTCGTGTAACAACAGATCGGTGTAGGCGGGTAGGTGGCCAATTTTAGAGGGTAGGGTGGGTAGGTGGCAATCCGTACAGCCAATCTCGGTGAACAGGGTCTCACCT
>CAKZLX010000622.1 GCA_937127265.1 uncultured Pseudomonadota bacterium | reverse complement strand
CAAATGAACAGTCCCTATCGTCAACGGGTTTATGTTTTATCTCAAACCGATAAGGAGACAGTGCGTTCTGAGATCTATGAACTGAACAATGAAACAGCAATGATTGGTCAATGTGACAAAGATGCTATCATAGAACTTACCGCTTCGGACTTGATTCTCAAAGATGGTTGTGCAGTGACCTTAGTCTGGAATGGAGAAGGTTTTGAAGGACAGACCGATATTGGTACTTGTCTGAGTACAATGAATGGTGCAACCTATGCTACCTCCGTAGTGCAAACTACAGCCAATAGTATATCTTCATGGGATCAAGGTTGGGATGCAAATGGGAACCAAGTGTGGGGTGCCACCGATGGTCCTTATATCTTTGTTCGACAATAAGTGGGTGTACAATGTTGTGGCTATTACTTGCCTGTGGAGCGCCTTCGAAATCCCAATTTGCTGATGGTGTTGACTCAACAGAACCTTTGGAAGATGAAGAGGTAGACTCATCTATCGAAGATACAGCGGTTGTTGAAGTAGAATATCTTGATCCATTCCCATCTGACATGTCCTCAGATTTTGGTTTAACCAATACTGGTTTTATTTTGGAAGAAGTTTTAGAATACGGTGCCTTGGAAAACGCTTGTGAACTCTATGCTGAATTTCCAGATGATGAAGACCTCAAAATTCGATGTGGAAAGGCGATGTTCTTCTATGAAGGTTTTGGTGGAGTGGGGATTCCACAACCACTTCTTGATTTTGTCAATACCAAGTTTACCGATGAGTTAGGAGAGGGGTTTGCAGAATATGGAATGATCCAAGATCCTTATTCTGAAAAGGGACGTCCAATTGGATATGGTGCTGGAGCCCCAATCGGCTCTGTGGATACATTGGCCTATTCATGCGCATCCTGTCATTTTGGTCAGTTACCAGATGGTCGCTATTCTGTAGGAATGGCCAATTATGACTATGAGACTGGAAAGCAGTTTTTGGCTTTAATGCTGTTACCACAATCGGTAATGCCTGGTTTTAATGATGATGAGCACGATCCAGAAGCATTGGCGGTGATTGAGCCACTGAGACAAAAGTTGTGGGGTAATCCGTTGTTGTTTGCACAAATGGGGTGGGATTTGCTTCCATTGTTGTGGCAATCGGATATGTCGGCTGCTGAGATTACACGAGATGTAGAAACGGCCTATGCATCATGGCGTTCGGGGACGATGGATGTGTTTATTCCACCACTCCCTTTGGATGATGAAACCCACATTGTTAGTAAGATTCCGACATTGTGGTCTATTCCCAATGCAGTGGAACAAGAGACGTATGAAATGCCCGATGCGATGTTGTCGTGGACAGGGGGTAGTCCAAATCTCAATCATTTTGTGAGTGGATTTTTAGCCTTGGGAGATTCTTCGGACTGGACTCTTGAAGATGTACAACCTTTGGTAGCCTATTTGGAGACTTTAAAGGCCCCAGAATCACTTGATACGGAGTATCCTGCGCAGGTTGAGGCAGGACGTGATTTGTTCAACCTTGAGTGTTTAGACTGTCACAATGGCTATCAAGGATCGAGCAGGGAACTATTTAGTTTTGAAGAAATTGGAACCGATCACCAAATGCAATACATTTTAGATCCCGATTTGGACGGTGTGCCGATTGCTGGTGTCGATGCTCAACCAACTCATCAAATTAAGGCACCAAGATTGACCGGAGTATGGGCCAAGACCCGTCTTTTACACAATGGCTCGGTGGATTCCTTAGAAGAGTTGTTCTGTATAAATGGTGAACGAAATGACGATACCCCAATATTTGGAAATGTGGGTCATGTCTATGGTTGCGATTGGTCTGAGCAGGAAAAACGGGACATTATTGCCTTTTTACGCACAATATAGCCTACTGGATCATGTGACAGTTCGGAAACTTGACTTTCATTATATAACGATTGGTATATAAAAGAAGTGAACACAAAACATGGAGTCATCATGACAAAACAAACTCTTTCTCTTTTCATTCTTCTCTCTTCCACTGCTTGTATCCAAAATACCTATGAGTACCCTGACTGTGATACTCAAACTACTGACGACATTACAGACAGTTCTGACATTCCAACCCCCAGTCAAGATTTAGAAGACGATACTGAATCTTCTGGTTCAAATACGGATACGTCAACAGAAACCGAAAGTACTGAAGAATTTGCCAAAGCGGTGCAATATTTCTTTGATGATGCCGAAAGTCTTTTGTACGTACAAGTCTATAAAGACCCAAATGCTTTGGGCTCTGGATTGGCTCACAATCACGTGATGAGAGCTACAAACTGGACAGGGGACGTTACCTACAATCGTGACTACATTGAAGACTGTGAAATGAATTTTGCTTTACCAGTGTATGATTTGGCGGTTGATGAAGACGCCATGCGAGATTTGGTTGGCTATGGTGATACGATCAATTCTGGTGATCGAGCCACCATTCGGGAGCACATGTTGGACTCGAATCAGTTGAATGCCACACAATACGAGAGTATTTGGTTTGAAAGTGTCAGTTGTCAAGAACAGAATGGTTCATTGGTGGTCACTGGCGATATGTTCATTGCAGGAACCACCCGTGAAATGGATATTACGATTAACTTTTCAGCCAATGAAGATACCTTTTACATGTCAGGTGTCATCGACTTTACACACGCCGACTTCAACATTACACCTTATGAAGCCTTTTGGGGTGCTGTTCGCAACTCAGAACCCTTGAAGATTTCATTTGATATGGTTGGTTTTGCTGGCTAAGTCTTTCTTGGTTTGGCTTGTCGTTTGGGAGTGTCTGGTGTGGATTTGGGACGCAATTTCTTACTGTGTTTGGCTTTGCGTCCTGTCACTCTCTTGCGCCACATCTTGAAACTCGAGGGCTTCAACGTCGCCCGCATTAGCGCTTTCACTTCCGGTTCGCTGAGACCGTACTGCAGTTCAATTTCATCAAAACTGGTCTTGTCACACCACGCCAAATGAACGATTTCGCTGATATCTTCTTCTTTCATAAGATTCATGTAGAACAAAATGAAGAAGTGTCCACGTCAAAGCGATATTTTTCACCTCAACA
>CAKZLX010000621.1 GCA_937127265.1 uncultured Pseudomonadota bacterium | reverse complement strand
GCCTCAGCATTTGGAATAACCAATTGCATCAAATGATACAAGACCTTAAAAATGCAAACGCCAACCACCCAAAGATCATCAAGAACACAATGTTAATGGCATTGAACCCAACTGTGCCTACTGATGATTTGTTTGCTACAGATACCCCTCGAGAAAGTGTACGAAAAAAAACAAATCATGGGCTCTCTGCTTTACAACTTATGAGCCTCCTTGTATTCCTTTCTTTCTCACCCAAAGGTGGTTTTAAATCCAACTACCTCAAGATTGTCCACAACTTTTTAGATCCCGCATTGCAAGTCTACTCAAGCAAACGCAAGAATGTAACCTTCGAGCATTTATTCGAGAGCATCTCCGACAGCGTAAACGAAAACCAACGTATTAACCGAAAAATGTTACGTACTTGGCTAGCCGGTATCATTTATGACCAACCACTGGAAAATCTCAGTTTGCAAAAGCAGAATAAACTACGTCATCTCATTCGTTTAGCCGCCGAGGTGGCTGCAGATATTCGTCCACACTTGCCAAACAGTTTGACTTTTGGTTAGACGATAGAGTACAACAATGGATTTGGACGTTCACTTTTCTCAGATAATCTAGATAGAATTATGGACGAACCGTTGAATGACAGGAAGACAGAAAATCTACTTGCCAATCGATTTACATTCAGTTATTAAGTTAACACCTTATGGGGGTGTAGCTCAGCTGGGAGAGCATTTGACTGGCAGTCAAAGGGTCAGGGGTTCAAGTCCCCTCATCTCCATTCTTGTTAATGGTTATTGTACTCTGTACATGATACATAAAAATGGTTTGGTTGAAAAGTCTGTAGATTCGTCTACAGGCTTTTTTCGTATTCTAGTCAACCAATGACACACCACGTCAGACAACAAAAAAGGATGGACAATGTCCATCCTTTAGTGCTCTAGTGACAACACATTCAAAGAATTAAGTGCCACTGAAAACCGGTTCATGACAATACTTACAGTTTGTCAGATTCTTGTCCCAAGAACTCAGCTACCTTTTCGGGTGTGTTTTGGAAACCTGTGTCCCCTTCTGTCCAACCAGCATTACAGACAACACCATTTTCTTCAAAATGCTGGAAAGCTTGCACAATGCGTACACATTCATCCATGTTACGACCAACAGGCTCATCATTGACCATCATGGCACGAACGATTCCCTTTTGATCAATGACGAAAGTTCCGCGCATCGCTACACCAGCTGGATAGTATGAATCACCACCGTCAGATTCAACACCATAAGCACGACAAATTGAATGATCCATGTCAGCAGCCAAAGTAAACTTCACTTCTCCAATCCCACCATTGTCACGATCAGTGTTACGCCATGCGTTGTGGGTAAAGTGAGAGTCAATGGACACTCCAACCACTTCGACACCCAATGCAGTCAATTGATCAATGCGGTTGTCCATAGAGATGATTTCAGTGGGACAAACAAACGTAAAGTCCAATGGGTAGAAGAATACGATGGCATATTTGCCTTTGATAGCTTCAGATAAATTAAAATTGTCAACGATTTCACCATCAGCAAGTACAGCTTGTGTTGTAAAATCAGGTGCTTTTTTTCCGACCAAAATAGTCATAACGATCTCCAAATTTAGAGTAGGTTTGTTAATGAATCATTTTAGAACTGATTCTAAACAAGAGTTAACGTAGACCGTGAAAATAACAAGGATATTTTTTGTCCAGTTCCACATTTCCAAAACTTTTGTCCAGTTCCACATTTCACAAACAGATTGACGTTTTGATTACCTAAACGCTGACTTTCACTTTTCCCAGAATTTACGTTTACCGCTTTTCGAAGGTACTTCTTTGACTTCATTGGTTGGTTTCACCGTCCGGGTTGTAGTCGGTTTGGAAGGAACTTTTGCTTTTTTGGTAACTGATCTTTCTGGGAATGATTTTGGTTTCCGCTTGGCCCACCTTGCCTGTTTTTTATGGGATTTTTTTGGTGGAGATGACGCTTGCTTCTTTGACACAGAATCTGCAGGTGGTGCTTTATCCAACAGAGGAGACAATTCCCCAACGGTCATATCCACTGTTTCTTGATTGGCGAATTCAGGGTTTGGTTCTTTTTGTTTCACCCAAAAGGTTTGCATCAACCCCTTTCCTTTCACTTCTACCCATCCACGTTGCGCCAACAAGTACTTGTCTTTTAAAATGTCGGCCAAGGCTTCTGAAATGTGAATTTCTCCTGGCAACCCGTGACTTTCCATTCGAGCGGCAACATTTACAGTGTCTCCCCACATGTCATAAGTGAACTTTTGTTTGCCGATCACCCCAGCAACGACTGGACCACAATGCATCCCAATGCGCATATCCAGTCCATGCTGAAACTTGCGATCAAACTGCTTGACTACCTGCAACATCTCCAAGGAGAAGTCGGCAGCGGCTTCTTCGGCATTTTCCAATTTGTTGGGTACACCACCCGCCACCATGTAAGCATCCCCAATGGTTTTGATTTTCTCCAAACCATACTTCTCAATCAAACTGTCAAATTCGGTAAAGAGTTGGTTCAGCACTGCAACCAATTTTTCCGGAGACAACTTTTCTGACATCGGCGTAAAATTGACAATGTCACAAAAGATGACGGTGACATGCTCAAAACGTTCAGCAATCATTGGTGGTTTGTTACCATTTTCACGAAGTATCTTGGCAATTTTGGCCGGTAAAAAATTGTTTAATAAGCGTTCTGAGGTGGCGCGCTCCTCTAACAGTGACAACTCAACCTGTTCATTGGATGTTTTAGACAAGTAGGCAAACAACAACATTCCCCCGCCAACACCCAACTCGATCCACGGCATCACCCACTCGCTACTTTGGAGTTCCATGACTACATAGATCAACCATGACAACACCGACATCACCAGCATAGTACGTTTTTCTTCAACCGAAAAGATAAAAAATGGAAAGACAATCGAAGGCAACAAGCACAAATACCAAGCAGGATTCTCTGAAGCCGCTCCAAAAATGAGCACAGTACCAATCGACACCAACACATTCACAATACCAGCAACATAATATTGGCGTTGCATGTTCAACAAATACACACATCCAAACCCTACCAGTGGTACCAAATAGAGTCCCCACGGATCAGCATGAAAGACCGAGATCGCAATTGCCGTCAAGGTCCCCAGCCCACCAATCAATGACAACCCGTTCAGCGTACGGATCGGTAATCGAAAACTCTTCGCTAAGCCAGAGTGAACACCAACGTTCAGTATGTTCATAAACCAATTCATAGACTATCGGGAAATACAGATCAATGTTTTCATTTTATATAACACATCTCAACCGAACACTCTGAAAAAACGAATGAAACTCCACCTATAATGTTTGGAAAAAGAGTGCGAATAACATAGACTATTTGAAAAATGTATATGTATAAAATAGACTACATTGATTGTTTGAGGAGAACATGGATTGGCTTTTAATATTAGGTTTAGGCTTTTTAGTGTATGGCGTATGGTTTTGGTTTCAACGAAACAAACCATCCTCTCCATTGTTACATGACGATTCTTTGCACAAACTATATCGTACTCTTCAAACCCTCAAAGAGGATATCAAACACAGTGAAGCAAATTCAGCAGTCGGACAAACAGCCGATAATCGAATGATGCTCTCCTACATCTTTCAAGATCAGCAGTTGGAGACCGATACAATCTTTATCCACAATATTTCACTGGCAATCCCCAACAAAGCCATCAAAAGTTTAGGGTGGGATTTGGTCGCCCAAAAGCAACTGACCCACTTTATTATCAATGCACTCAATATTCAAGATCGTCTCAGCGTACACACAACCGACAAAGCCATCTTATCGATCAATTTTATTTTTCCAACCACCAGTGACCATACCTCATTTCTTGATCGTTCACTCCCCAACATGGACAATATTGACCTACTGAAGGAACCGCGAGCGCAATTTGAGATTCACACATTGGAAACACCGACCGATGAAGACCTTACAGTTCAGCCTGAGGAGAGAGGTTTGAGTGCGCCTTGACTGTCATACTTCGAGATACCGCCCACAAGGTCAGCAATAAAACAATGCTCATCACCCCACTGCGAGACCATTGAAAATACCAAGAGTGCGAAAGATGCACCAATGGGATTCGCTCCAACAACACCGCCAACAGCAAAATGTATTTTGTCCAGCGATCGCTATTGAGCCAACACCACACCTGAACAAAGGGCAACCAGCAAAAATAATGCACCCAACCGGGTTGTAGCCACAAGTGAAGCCCGATCAACAATTGGAAACAAGCACCTAATGACATAGACTCTGTTTGCCACCGCCTCCAAAACCAATGTAACGACAATCCCATAAAACCAAGCAGTCCAACCTGTTTGGCTAGCGACAGCGAAAAGAGTACTGGCTCAAGACTATCCTTGATACCAATAAACTCTCCTGATACAAACCAACGATGTAAACTAGCCGACAAGGCCTGCCCCCCACTATGATTGCTCATTTCAGACACCATACTCTGTCCTCGTTGTACAGCATAGAGATACAAATGCATCTGATCATCTAAAAAAAGATAGGGTAGACCAATACCAAGGACCAAAAAGGTAGAGAAGGTAAGGAATACTGGTCGAACCTTACGTTGCAACAGATCCATTAAAACGAACAGCAGTGGATACAGTTTTAGTGCTCCGGCGAATCCCAATACCATCCCCCCCCATTTGTGCTCTCGTTTTTGTATAGACCACAGAAGCAAAACCGAAATCCAAAGACTGATCTGTCCCCACTTTAACGCATGAAGAATCGGTAATGAAGTCGTATACAAGCCGGTAATGAAGAACGCTGTCAAACGATTGGGCTTGAACAACCACGTTTGATAGATCAAAATTCCAACTGCCAATAGATTGCAACCAGTCCAGATCAAAGGAGACTGCTCAAACAGGGTAAACGGAACCAATAACAAAGCCAATAACGGTGGATAAAACCAACCGTGGTCCATTTGACCAGCACCATCAAGAACATATTGGGCTTGCGGTAGGTAGTGACGGGTGAAATCACAAGCCAACTGTGGACAATGATCCAACCGCGCAATCACCAACCTTGGGTAGGACAACCCATAATACAACCAGGGAGCGACCAATAGTCCCCATCCAACAAACCATTTCCAGCGATACCCCAATCTGCTATCCACTAAAACACTTCCTAGAACGTCAATTATGAATAACTGAATTTGGGTTCCACTTCATTCCCAGACAGTTTCAATCAGCCAAAAAGGCTCAACAAAGTTATAGAATAGAGAAATGCATCATGAGGACAAGAATAATGGATACACTGGATGATTTTCTACTCCACAAAGAAGATATTGCCTTTAAAATCTCCAAACTGGGTGGGATACTTGGGCGACTGGGATTAGATGCACGCAGTGAAACCCTCCACACCTTGGAAACATTGTGCCAACAAGCCTCTTTTCGGATCCTGCTGGTTGGTGAATTCAAACGGGGTAAAAGTTGCTTGGTCAATGCCATGCTCGGCGACTCCGTTCTCCCAATGAAGATCGCCCCTTGTACCACCAGTATCTCTGAAGTATCCTATGGTGAATTGCCCAAACTATATATCGAAGACAACAGTGGAACCCATGAAGAAAACTACACCGAACGCTTTCAATATTGTACAATTCAAGGACAACGGTCTTTGAAGAAGGATAAACTCCCCATCCACAAAGTACAGATTCAGTACCCAACCACGGTGTGCAAACGTGGCATCACCTTAATTGATTCACCGGGATTAAATGAAGACTGGAGCAGAACCCAAACCTCTCTCAAAGAAATCGCCCAAGCAGATGTCATCCTATTGATTCTCAGTTGTGAAATGGCACTCTCTCAATCCGAACAAGAATTTATTCAAAGCCACTTGTTGCCCTACAAAGACCACCTATTTTTCGTGTGGAATCGTGCCGATGCCATTTGGGATAAACCCCAAGAAGAGCAGGCGTTGGAACAACGTAGTCGAGATCACCTGCATCAGTATTCCCAAAACATTCATTTTGTCTCCGCCAGAGAAGGACTACTTGGTAAAATCCAACACAATGATCAGCAATGGACTCGAAGTCAAGTTCCCAATCTCCTCCAATCCATCGAGAATTTTGCAGTACACAACCAAGCCAAAACAAAACTCGAATCGGTTTGTCAACAAAGTCTACAAGTGGCTGGGTATACCTTGTTTCAAGTATTGCCACGGATGGAACATTTCTTGGCGCAACCCCATTCTGATCTTCAACGCCTGCAGAAAAATATCGAGGCTTTGGATACAACCGAACAAGAAGCCATAAAGACACTTCAAAACGAAATTGAAAAGACCACCTTAGCCATTGTCAGTCAATTGGACAGTTTGTGGACGACCTTTGTCGACGCCATCCCTACTCACTTGGCAAAAGATATTACCACTCTGCGCTTTGAACCGAGACTTTCCAGACAAGAGCGAGAAGATATCATCATTCATTGGTTCAATCAATGGTTACAAACGGCGCTACATGATTTCACCCAACAGCAAATTCGCAGTAGCATGAGTCAAGAGATTGCCCAATTAAAGATTGGACTGGATTCAATTCGTCTCAATCACATCCAAGAGGTGGAAAAGGCCATAGAGCGGGATAGCGATGAAATTCATTTGTTTACCGGTCGTTGGGTCGAGGAAACCAGTCTACTGATCAGTACTGCACTCTCCTTATTACTGTTGAAAATTGATAAAAATCGTATTGGACAGGATTTGCTCAAAGTTCGGGCTTTGCGCGGCTGGTTGATGGGAAGCACGCTGAGTGAAGGAGATACCATTAAATTGGCCAGCCAGTTGCAATTGACCTTACGCCAAGAACAAAGCACCATCATCGATTCACAACGACAACACCTCACTGACACCATGAAAAAACTTGAATCGACCTTGGTTGAAGAGTTGGTATTGACCCGCAAAGATGTCACCCAACAAATTGACTCCATATTGAAAAGGCAAGACAACACAAAACAGGATACATCTTTGGAGCAACAGTTACAATTGGAAACGATTCGATTGAGTGTACACAATCTACACACCCAACTGCGACACCTGCTAAACAACCTTTGACCCTTTGCCCCCTTTTCCTCGCCTATGTCTACCGCCACCGATGCCATTGAGATTTTACAAGGTGCTCTAATTCTGTCTGACTTTCTTGAAACAGAAGAACGAGGACAAATCTTGCGTCGGATTCAACAATTGCAACGACGAAATGAAGACCCTCGTACTTTCATCGCTTTCGTGGGTGAAAAGAAAGCCGGTAAATCTTCTTTGTTAAAAACGATCACGGGTGTACCCTTACCAACTGCAGTTCGAGAATGCACTGCGGCGGTGTGTTTGATTCAATTGGGTCTGGACTGGCATCACTTGGCGCAACTGGATTCCGGTGAAAAGAAAAGTTTTGAAGCACTCGATGACAGTGCAGAAAGACGGGTCTTGCGCTTAGCCAGAAAAAAAGACAAAGAAGCCGCCGAACATGCCCGACAACAAATTGATGCGGCTGAAAAGGCCCACCAACGAGCACAGGCACAACTCAAAAATGTTGAACAACAACAACAAACCGAGGCACAACAACTCGAGCAATATCAACAGTCCTTAGCAGAACAACAAAACAATCTGCCGTTTATGTGGGACATCGTCAAGAACTTTGGTTGGATTGCGCCCAAAGTCAAAACTATCCAAGCCAATCTCGACCAAACCACCGACAATATCAGCCAGAGTCAACAACGCTTGGCAGAAGTTGAACAACAAGTCCTCGCGCAACGTGCCGAAACAGAAGCCCTTTCCTCGGTCATTCCAGAACGGTGGAGAGAAGCCACCGAGGCCGCCAGCATCAGTAAAGAACAAGTCCGTGAAGCCAAACGGGGCTTACAAGAGATTGCCCGCGCCAACAAAGACAAGTTCCACAGTGAATTGCATTCTTTGATTGATGTTGAAGACCAAGCCGCCGCACAAGTGGACATCTTGACCCCCAACGCCAGCATTCCGGTGGATGTGGTTTTATTGGATACGCCGGGGTTTAATACTGAACGTCCCGAACATCGTAGACGGGCTTGGGAAGCGATTGAAGAACGGGCGGACATTTGTGTTTTGGTCTCTGATATTCGACAACCGATGCCAGAAACGGCACTCAAAATGCTTCGACGTATCACGCCCTTTTGTCCCTTTATGCACTTGGCACTCACCAAATCTGATTTAGCACTTGAAGAAGCCTCTTTGTTGCAAGAAGACCCCGAAACCGAAATCCAAGAAGCCAAGATGGTCGCCAAACAACGTGTCCAGCCTTATTGGGATGGCGACATGAATATCTGGGTGGTTTCTGCGGAGGGAGATCAAAAACAACAGTCGCAAAAATTGTTCACTGAATTTTGGGAATCTCTCCCCTCCAGTGCCCATGAACTCAAAACCAAGAAACTGAGTATTCATGCCATCGGTGAGTTTATTGACATCTTGGACATCCACATTTTGATCGCCCAAGATGATCTACGAATATTTGATACCGCCGCCTTACAGTCTGTGCAAACCCTTTTCGAAAAAGTCGAGCAATATGCGAACAAAGCAGGTGGACTGGTCACTCAACTCTTGGAGACCATGTCCACCAAAATCAAAAATGATCTCCTCCGCACCGAACAACAGTGGGTCGATGAGATTCGTGCCTGCCAAACCAAATCGGACATCAAACGGGTTCTCGATGGCTTGCAAGAGCGGATGAACACCAAAACCACAAATTTAGCGAGCAAAGTCGAACAGGCTCTGTTACAAGGGGCCAACCAAATCGCCCGAAACATTCTCTACGAGCATCCCTTGGGCTTTGAGCACCTTTTGCAAACAGAGGCTCCAATCGGCATCACCACAGAGTCCAGCGGTACAGCAACCTTATGGGCAACTGCTGGTGGACTTGCGGGTGCTGCTACTGGGTTATTGTTGAGTGGCTCACTCACTGGAACCCTCCTACTCGCACTTGGCACCGGTGGGATGACCACAATTTTGCTCTCCCCACTGGCCGAAGGAAAAGAGAAAGCAGCCAAGGCAATATCAGAAAGTGTTTCGCTGGCCTTTGAACACATGAACAACCAACTCACCAAATTCCAAGGTACCCTCGAACAGGAATGCTCTCGGCAGATTCAAGATTTATTGCAAAAGAAAGCCGAAGAAGAACACATCCACGATCGGCAAACGATGGTACGACACATTCAACGAATGCAAGATATCCAACAACGACTGGAAAATGCCAAGTTTGATTTTTGGCCATCCACCAAATCGTCTTAGTCCCTGTTCGATTTAAGAAGCAATAGACTCCACAGTCGCAACCTTTGGCTTTCTACTCCATTTATTGTACGAAACCAATCTTGAAAAGAGATTGACTAAAAAACTTCGTGGGCTGCGGTGACGAGAATGGGTAATATTAGTCCAGGACTTGAGTTTTACAAAGAGCGTATATTCTTTCGGTTTATGAAGGTCTTTATATCTTTTATCAGATTCTTTTTTAGGAGATTCAAACAATGAATAAAAGTCGTCTATAAAGCAAACCTTACCTTAGGTAATCAGTTGCATCCATAACAGTAATCATTTTGAGGTTGGTGTGAGAACTTATTTCTTAAACGACTGCTTATCTTTTACTACTCACTATAAACAGAATACACTGAACAACCATTATCTTGCAGTCTTAGAACACAAGCGAGTAATTCTGAGAATATATTCCCTTCCAATTCGAGTATTGTTAGATTTGTGAGATTTCCGATACTTCTAGGTAAATCTGATAAATTATTCTCTGACAAATCAAGATTCGTTAGATTTTTGAGGTCCCCAATACTCTCAGGCAAATCTGATAAATTATTCCTACCCAAACCGAGATACGTTAGGTTTGTGAGATTTCCGATCCAATCTGGCAAATCTAATAAATTATTCTCTGCTAAATCGAGATCCGTTAGATTTTTGAGATTTTCAATACTTGCGGGCAACTCTGACAAATTATTCTCTGACAAATCGAGATCCGTTAGATTTTTGAGATTACCGATATTTTCAGGTAAATCTGATAAATCATTATTATACAAACCGAGATACCTTAGATTTGTGAGACTTCCAATACCTTCAGGTAAACTTGATAAATTATTATTATGCAATTCGAGTCGTGTTAGAATTTTCATTTTAGAGAATTGATGATGTAAAGACATTAACTGTTTTTCATCAATGCTCATCACTCTTAAATTTAAAGGTAAGGACAATAATGGATTCTCAGACAAATAGAGTCCTCTTAGATTTGTGAGTTCCCCAATACTTTCAGGTAAACTTGATAAATTATTATTATACAACTTGAGTTGTGTTAGATTTGTAAGATTTCCGATCCAATCTGGCAAATCTGATAACTCATTATTATACAACTCGAAATTAGTAATACTTGTCAGATTTCCAATACTTTCAGGTAAATTTGATAAATTATTATTATACATCTCGAAGATAGTGATATTCATCAAAGATCCGATACTGTGGGGTAAACTTGATAAATTATTGTGATATAAGTTGAGTCCTCTTAGATTTGTGAGATTTCCAATACTTTCAGGCAGATTTGATAAATTATTCCTACCCAAACCGAGATACGTTAGGTTTGTGAGATTTCCGATCCAATTTGGCAAATCTGATAAATTATTCATTCTCAACTCAAGTCTGGTAAGATTTGTGAGATTTTCGATACTATCGGGTAAACCTGATAAATTATGAT
>CAKZLX010000620.1 GCA_937127265.1 uncultured Pseudomonadota bacterium | reverse complement strand
ACATCATGGTGTGCGTGAACCCCCAGAGCATGGCCCAGGACGTCGCCGGCGTGGAGCCCGGGGGCTACTTCGTTTACGACAATACGAAGCCGTTAGAGCCGCGTTTCCTTCGGGACGATATCCACTACATCGGCCTTCCCCTGACGGAAATTTGCCTCCGGGAATACACCGATGCGCGGCAACGGCTGCTGTTCAAGAACGTCATTTACGTGGGGGCCCTGGCCGCGCTGTTGAACATCGATTTCACCATCGGCTGGTTCGTTGTCAGAAATGGTTTGGATCTGGTCATCTTCCACAATGTCTGATCTGTCACTATCTTCTTCACTTTCTGCGTCTTGTGCCTCCCAATAGGCAACATCAGACTCGGTATCGATTTGTTGCAACATGTCAAGTGCGTGCATCAGTTGTTGGCTGGCACTTTCACTGGACAGTCCTTGCAATAACCAGTTGATTTGTTGCATGGTGAGGTGTGACTCCGCTTCCCAAATCGTCTGAATATCCTGGATGCTACAAGTGAAGTGATCTGTCCACGATCCACAAATGCTAGTGATGATGGTGTGCTGGGCGTCAAGTGGGTGATCTGAAAATGCCAATAAAGTTTGTGTCATTGCAAACGCCCATTCAATCTCCGCCAAAGTGAGACCATGGGTTTCTGCCAGCCATTCCTTATTCATTGTTTATGTATCCGTGGTTTTTTACACCTGTATGGGCTATCTGTGATTTATGGACAGTTGACCACTACAGATTCGCCACTTTCAATTGGTTCACACTCACAGGTGCCCTCTTTGTCACCGACATTGTGTTTGACCAATCGTCCGTTGGGGCAATTTTTCCAAGCATCCGAAGCCATTTGTTGTGGACAGTCACGGGCTTCAATTTCTCCCATGGTGCCATTGTTCGGTTGATCCCAATCCTTACGAACAAAGCAAGACCCATCTTCGGCTTTGTAGAGAGGACCACTGTCTTCACTGTGGGCGTTATAAATAAAGGTGGGTGGTTTCTTTTTTGGTTCTTGCTGGCCACCGGTAGCCTCTCCCATATCCATCGGAGCGGGAGGTGTTTCGCCATCTTTGCCTACCGTTTGGTTGATGGTGTCTGGTGGAACATTGGGATCGCCGATGTTTTGTCCATCTTCGGGGGGTACCGCCGCACCGATGTTTTGTCCGTTGTTTGGTCCACCCATTTGACCACCACCCATTTGACCTTGGGGTGCATTGGGGTCTTGTCCACCAACAGTGGCTTCGACTTTGGGTGCATCAGTTGGTTGTGTGGCTTCATCACCACCACAGGCTAAAAGAGCGATTAACAAGTACATTGGAACCTCAATGTTGTCAGATGGATGAAAAGTAGTCTTTGGCTTGACTGTATCTCATTCGTACCGATTTGTACACTCTCTGGCGATGGAACCTTTGACGCTTATTTCTTCAAGAGCACAGATTGTGCCAGTCTGAATCCGATGGTGTCGGTACGTACTGTAGGATCGACAAATGCCCGATTGGCAGGTCTAAATATGTCTGGTTGGTCCAGCCATGAACCACCCCGAACCACTCGTGCATCCGTAGGCACTGCTGTAGAAAGGGCATCGGTTGGAAGGTATGGAGCATAGATATCCCAACAAAATTCCCAAACATTTCCAAAGACCCATT
>CAKZLX010000619.1 GCA_937127265.1 uncultured Pseudomonadota bacterium | reverse complement strand
GACCCCCAAGGAACCATCCGAGTGCCATGAGGTGGTGGCAGAATAATAGACTTCAGGACGCGACAACAGTGCACCATCATCAACAGGGTCATAAAACTCAACCCAAGTAAAGTCACCAGGGTCGGTGGGATCCAAACAGGCTTTGTACATCCATGACGAACCTGGATCGGTAATCGAAGAAGGTCCCGAACCGTTTTCAGACACTGGACGATAAGCGGTGGTCACAGGGAAATACAAGGTATCAACATCACCATCCGAATCGACATCGACAGCCGCAATCGCCGCCGAGATATAGCCATATTCATAATTACTATCCGAGTCCAAGTTCAAGGTCGAACCATATAAAGAAGACTCTGGGTGACCGTTGTCTCCACGAGGTGACCCGTTGTTTTGGGAATCTTGGTACTCTTCGGAGGTTGTTCCATAATAGTCATCACCAATCGACCACATGTAAATGTTGGCTTCTGTGGCAGAATAATAGGAAGCACCAACACCATAAGGAACCGCACGACCAGAACCCCAAAAGGCAACATAATTGTCTACGGGGTCGCTGCTGTCAGAAGAATCGTAAATGTTAGCGATAACGGGACGAGAGGTGGTATAACCAATCGCTGTGGAATCGGCTTCGTCAACCTGTTCCCACAGAAATGTCGGAGCCGTTGGATTGGTAATATCGAGTGCCATCGTCACTGGACCACCCTTACCTTGTGAGACAACCACAACCCGACGCCATTCACAATTGGCAGGAACCGAAGTACAGTCTTTGGCTCCATCACCATCGGTATCAATCCAAACATCTTCCACCACAGGAGTACCATCAAACAAGAAGGTGCGACCATACAAAATCTGATCGATCAAACGCCCCGCCCATGTGGCACTGTGTGTACGATAAAGCAAGTACCCTGGAATCCATGCCCACAACTCTTCCCCGATGACCGTACCCGGAGCGGAATCTTCTGCCAAAGCAAACGCATGTAGCATTCCATCATTAGCCGGTGACAAGACGATGTCTGGATAGCCATTGGCAGCCATTTCATCCAAGAATCGACGATAGGTCGGATCAAGTGTATACATATCGTCATCGGTTTGCACCACCGCGGGAATGGCATTGGGTGCATCCCCCAGTTTCCACGAACCACGCACCACATCCAAATACGGATAATTGGCCGTTGGCAAACCACGAGCAAAGTCAATCAAAGTTTGTAAATCCGAGGCATTCACCGAACCATCTTCATTCAAGTCATAGGTGGTATCGGAAGTGTCTAAAATCAAATCCAAGGCAGTTGAGTTCCCACCCACAAAGGTTGTAAACCCCTTATCGAAACCTTGACGGCGATCAGAGTTCGATTCGGTAGACAGCAATGAGACACCATCTTCAAAGAACGTGTAAATATCACGTTTACCGAAACCATCACGATCTTCTTCATTGTATTCACTTGCCGTTACCGGACGTGAGACCAACAACGTACCCCCATCCCACAAGGCACCACCAAACTCTGTGGGGCCATTGTAGAGTACTTGCCCATAGGTAGAACTGGTTGGGTCGTTGTCAATTTCATATCCACGAACGTGACCTTCCCCAAGAGGATTGGAGCCGTCCAGTTCATAATAACTGTAAAGCAAGTAGTTCCCATCAGCCGAGACAATCGGTGCGGAACGAGAATAGGTACCTGACAAGGCAGAGGAAATAATGCCCATCGTCGCCGTGAGAATATCTGAATAATCGCCGTCGGTTGCGGTATAGATACCTGAGCCACCCTGTAAATCAGAGGCATTGTAATAGAGTGCATCGGCAATTGTGTCACTGTCTGTGTTGATGCCAATCGTGTGCACATAAACATTTTGGGTACCAGTCAGGGTAGACCGTGCATCGAAGGTATAGGCATACAATGCCGCTTGGTCGTAATAGCACTGTTGATCAGTCGAAGAGTAGGTTGTGGTAATTGCCGAAGAAGAGCAATTGATGTCGGTATTCAAGGGAAATGGCACCGACATATCAAAGGCGGCAATCGTGGTTGGGTTGCCATCGTTACTGGGGCGATTACGAGTCAATACCACAATGTGGGTATTTTGACAAGAATACTGAATCGGAGCCTCATTCCAATCTTGGGTAAACCCATCCCCATCATCATCGGTATCATCAAATGCTGCACCGGCTTGTAGATACATCGTATAGGCATTGGTAATCGCTTCAGAAAGGTCTACGGTTGAGGTTGAGTGGGTTGACATCCCAGAGATTGCCGAAGCGAATTCGGTGTAGGGAGAACCCAAAGGAACAATCCGTTGTGCGGCCCACTGTGCGGCCCGAGAAGAATGGGTATCTGGAGATGTGGTGATCAGACCATAACGCGCCCAGTCATAGTGCTGTACCATCGCATTCACAACCGCCATGACCGTATCAAAACAAGATGTGGTCGTGGTTGAATTACAAGGCGTTGACATCGAAGTAGAGCGATCGACAACAAACAACACATTTGGTGGAACGGCTTCAGTGGTAGACAGGAATTCTTCACCACCAGATGATGACCCTGCTTGGGCAAGCGAAAACAAAGACATTGTCGTTAGCAAACTAAACATTCTATTCTCCTGATCTCACTTCATCGAACCTTACATCCACCGCGCATCACCATGCGAATCATCGTAGAGATGGTCGCTTTTGAAGCGTTGGTATTGGAATAAGAAGAGTCGGTCATGGTGGCAACAGACTCCATTTCCCAATAATCAGAACGAAATCCATTTCGACCCTGCTCGGTGGAATAGCCAGGAGGTGGATTGCCACATCGTAAATAGACTGCGTCAACAGTATAGACACCCAAATTGTGAACACCACTGGCAGCGTGGTAAGCAACCCCACCAAAATCTGTTTCAGCAGTGGCTTTGGTAATATACACAGCGGTGTCTTCAATCCCATACTCATTGAAACCTTCAGAAGCAGGCAAAACTTTCTCACGCATTAAATCTCGTGAATGCTCGGTACCGGCGTGGGATGTATGAACCACCACAGCATGTTGTCGATTTCGATAAGCAATTCGCTGATCAATTCCTGCAATATTCATCGTAGAGGTTCCCATGACCGCCAACAAGGCAAGCAACACCAACGCTACAAGCATGATGTATCCGCGGCGATGTTTTCTATTGAGTATGGGTGAGAAGCTGTGTTTCATGAATACTAAATTGTGACTGATATTTTAGGGTTAGGCAATAAATTGGGTGTGCAGTGTAAAACAGTTTTTTAGAAAAGACGGTGATTTCGCACGGTGACTTCGGTCACAACAACATTGCGATAATAGCCGTCCGAAGTACTAGAAGCGGTATTGTTTCCAACAGCAGGACGTACGTTGCTGGTCCAAGTAAATCCTTGCATGTCTTCTTTGGGAGAACGCAACACAATATGAATACGAACCATCCACACATTTTCGGCGTTACCAGTGGTGACCGTATTGGACCAGTTGCTAAAAATGGAGCAGTCGGTATCGTTACTACCACCATCGACACAGTACTGGATTTGTAAATCTTCAACATTGTCAACCAATGGTACATCATCATTGTTGGGAAAATTGCCATTCAAATCCATCATCAACACAGGGTGTGCAGGTGTACCAGGACCGATTGCGTTGTCAGTATCATCGATATAAAAGGTCATCACCTGCCCCTTTGAACATCGCATCACTGGAGTCAAGTTTGCCGTCGCAGCACAAGCAGCCGAGAAGTCAGACAAGGTGGCAGCAGAAGAGTCCACGTTGATGGTACCAAATGGCGTAGAGGTACTGGCATCGGAAGTAATTGACCACAAATAACTATTGTTAGTACCGATCGCCGCATAGTCATAGCACATCAACAAGTCACCCGACTTAAACTGCATCAGTTTATCAAAGTAATCAAGGTGATTGGGGTCAAAGGTAATCGTAGACGTGGTACAGCCTTCAACTGTGGAGTACTTGGTATTCATCACCAGAGAGGGTTCCATGTAGGCAACGGTGATTGCATCTGAGCCGTCGGTACCATAGCCATCATAGGATACGATCGTTTCTTGCACGTTTCCATCACTTGAACCAGCCCCCATAACACCAACGATATCACCCCGAGAACCAAAACCAGCCATTCGAATTGAACGGGATAAGATTTCCAAAGCAAAACGACCATTTTGGTGCATTTCCATGTGCATATCTTGGTTCATTAACTGCTTGGTTTGCAGGGTAAAAATACCGTACATACCCAACACAACAAAGGTCGCCATACCCACTGATATTGCCAACTCCAACATGGTAAAACCACGAGAGTTACGAACACGTGACCAAATTCGTTTCGATAGCGATGGTTGTTGTAACTTGATCATTTAAGAATCCCGAAAGCGAAAAGAAGAAATGGTGGTACCATGCCACTGATTAAACGTGCTGTCCAAGTACTGACAGCGAACCATCATCTTGAGCCAAGTTGAACTGGTGTCCATGATTTCAATGTCCCAAGAAACATAGTAGGCTAACGGTCCAAAAGCTCGATTGGTCGTGGGACCATTGCCTGATGAACGAGCAGGTGGTTGGGCACCACTATTTGGGTGTTCAAAATAGGCCCAGGGCGACGTACTGTCAACACCGGCATCAACCAACTGCGAGGGTGTACTGCTGGTGGTCCATGGCAACGAGTGCAACTGCTCCATTTGTGCCTGTGCCAAGTATGTGCAATCGGTCATTCGCTTGGCATGCATGTTTGAACGGACTGCTTGTGAGTGTAAAGAAAGCATCACCACCAAGGCGAAGCCCATAACGGCCGAAGCAACCATGATTTCAATCAAGGTAAAACCGCGTGACGGCTGACGACGCAACAGAGAAACTGGCGATGTAGGTGATAAATGTTTCATTGGACTGAACTCGTGACAGAGGTTCCAACTTGATTGAGATTGTGTGGCTTTGGAATACGAATCAGGCGAATCATACCGGCTCTACTCACCTGTACTTTAACACCATCTGTGGTTCCTGCACGGGCAGCATCCTGATTAAAGAAGTGAAATTCCATGTAGCCGTGCGTATTAAAATCTGATGAGGGGTTCCGCAACCACCCACGTGGAGAGAAAACGATCGCATCTTGATTGTTGCCAATCAGTGGTCCAGTGAGTCTTCCCCAATCCTGAAAACATACATCTTTACCTGAATGGGTTCCATTACGGAAGAAACTGACCAAAGCATCTCCTTGCTGGTCATCCGTTCCATCTTCCATGCTGTCTTCGGGTAACAAGTCCCATGTACGAGACCCTGAAACCTGATCACCGACCGACATCTCCCAAGAACCACCCCACATGTTGGTGTCGGTACAATCTCCACCACTGTGGGCCAACAGTTGCAACTTGGTTTCACGATTGGTTTGCACTGCAATTTGGCGCATCGAAATCAATTCCGAGCGAAAGTGTTTGGCAATTCGCACCAACCGAAATCGAGGCAGATACTCTTGCATCGTTCCCCAACCGATCCCTGCCAATGCAGTGAGTATGCCCAATGCCACCACGATCTCCACCGTAGTAAAACCTCGTCTTTTTGGTCTTTGTCGTCGTTGAGATCGACGAAGCGATGGTACCTGCACCATCGTGAACGAAGAACCAGTCATGAACTGAGAGTAAAAGATTGACATAGTGTGAAAGCCGTTGAAATCCAATTCCAAATTAATCATAACACACTTGAAGACAAATTTTTACATTTTAGAATACAAACAGCCATACCATCCAAAATTCGGAAACCATCCAAGGTTCAATCCGGAACATCGTTGGCACACTTCTCTTGTAAAGTGGTGCGTCGTCGTTGGAACTGTCGTTGTATCACACCACTGTTGGGCACTTCCACCCCTGTATTGTTCGCTTCGTCCAAAGATCGCTCGGCCTCAGACACCCACTGTTGAATCTCCGTAATCTGTGTGCAATCATCTCCGCCTTTGGCAGACAATTCAAGCAAAATTCGAGCTCGCAATATCCACATCATCGCCGAAGTCCGCCTGGGAATCTCCAATACCAGTCCTGCTTCCAATTGCTGAAGGGCATCCTTTGGCTTGGACTCACGCAACAACGCCTCTGCATAGGGCAGACGATACTTTCCCTCTTTTGGAAAACGTGCCACAACCAGTTCCAGTTGTTTTGATGCCTTACTGATTTCTCCTTGCGCCAAACGCCAAATGGCATCGCTGACGAGTACTTCTGGATCATCGGGAGCGATTTGCTTGGCTTTATCCAACCACAAACGGGCTTGGGTGGTATCCCCTTGCGACAACAGAACACTCGACTTTCCACGCAGACATTCTACATTGTTTGGCTCTATCCCCAAACAAAAGGTGAACTGACTGTGTGCTTCTTCTCTTTTTAAAGCAAGGTGATAGGTCCAGCCCAATCCAATCAAAGCATCGACATTTTTTGGACTCCGCTCTAAAATCGCGCGATACTGTTTCTCGGCACCAGCCAAATCATGATTATCCAAAGCCTCTTTCGCCTGTTGTAGACGATTGAGGTTACAACCCATTAACAATGGCATCCAAACCAACACTACCCAAAGCAAATTCTTCATGCACATTACGTATCTCGTTCATGGCTTTCCGCCTTTTGAAAATGCTGGCACAGAACAACATACTGCTCTTTTGGCAAGAGAAATGGTGGCTCTCGGACACCAGATTACCGTTATTTCGGCAACTCGTAGACCAGGTTCACCACACGGAACGATCCTTACAACGTCTCATCCTTCTTTGACCATTCACCGCATCGTCAACAACATCCCCGCCTTAGCCTTGCGTAAACGAGAACGAAGACCGGAAATCGAACAAATTCTTGCCAAACTAATTCCTTCCAACACCGACATCGTCCACATTCAACATACCCAATTCCTAAGTTCCAATATTCCAACCCAAGCACCACTGTTTTGGACACTGCATGATGCTTGGGGGTGGTGTCCTGCTGGTGGCACCTTATTTCGAGATGGTAAGCATGACTGTTTCGAGCCTACACCAAACAATTGTGTTCAGTGCTATGCCAAATGGAAACCGCAATTATCCACAAATGGCACCCGATTATTAAAAGTCGCCGAAAAAGTTTCTCCGTGGATATCGGCAAATCGATTGCACACCCTATGGCAGAAGTTGCCGCACAATTTTCGAAAGCAAATCTCCACCGAGTCCATACCCACGGATGTTGAACCAACAGATTCACTACACTATCGAAACCAGGCATTTCGAGATTTGGCTGAAAGATGCCACACCATCATCAGTCCCTCTCGATACTTGGCTTCACTGGCTCAAAAGAAAGGGTGGCAAAATCTCACCTGTATTCCTCATGGACTTATGAAAACAGACTCTTTAAATAAGCATCAAGGAGGTCAGGGGCTGGTGTTTATTGGCTCGATGGTTTCCCATAAAGGTCCACAGATTGTTGAAGCGGCTTATGAACTGGCTTTCCCCAATCGAAATGTTTCTATTCGATTTATTGGAGATGGACCGGTAAAAGTCTCATTGCCTCACACAGGATCGATTTCCAATCAAGAAGTCTTGGAGATTTTAGCCTCCGCCGATGGATTGGTCATGGGTTCTATTTGGCAAGAGAACTATCCGATGATCCTTTTGGAAGCCAAAGCCATTGGTTGTCCAGTGATCGCACCCAAATCTGGTGGGGTACCTGAAATCATTACAGATGGGATTGATGGGATTTTATACACCATGGGTTCGGTCGAAGAATTATCCCAAGCGATGAAAGACATTTGTACACAACGCTTCTCCCCTTTTCCACCTCGCAGTAGTCGTGAGATGGCAAAGGACTATCAGCGTCTTTATTTGGATGCTCTATGACCAATCAAAAACCGATCTATCTGTTGATTGCTCACGGGTACCCTTTCCAAAAAATCGGTGGGGTAGGTCAAGTACTAGCACAACTGGTAAAATACCTTCCCACTCTGGGTTGGGATGTACACCTATTGATTCCAGAACTATCCCGAAAAAATATTCGTCCCCGTATCGTATCTGAAACAACGACTTGGGGAACCTTACATATAATCCACCGTCCAGTCTGGCATTGGTCACAGGCTTGGAAAGATCGCACGACCAACCAAATTTTACGCCAGTGGATCGCCAATATCCAGCCCCACACCCTTCACATTCATCATCTCAACGGACTTCCCTATCAATGGTTGATCGATGCAAAGGTACAGCACAAACACCTCACGCTTCATGACTATGCGCTTCCCTGTGCCCGAGGGCAGTTGTTGGATCGTTGGTTTCAGGTGTGTGATCAACCCAATCCTGACAAATGCTTGGATTGCATTGTCGGTTGGCTTGTATTGGAAAGACAAAAGAAACAACGTCTTGCAGAACGATTTACGTTGAGCACACTATTATTAGAACGTATGAATACCATTGACGCCCCATCTGAGGACTTACGACAAAGAGTACAAAGGATCTATCCCAAAGTACGCATCGATCACTGTGACTTACCGATCGAACATCGACCAGCAATCGCACGACAACCCTCTAACCAACACCGATTTTTATTTGTGGGAAGTATCCATCCCAGTAAAGGTGTGCATCTGGTATTACAGTCTTTTGTACGATTAAAAGATCCCAATGTACAATTGACCATCATCGGTGGAGATGGTCACAGTGACACCCATCCGAACTACCCCCAGATTTGGACAACGTTTGCCAACCAATCACCCCGTATCAAGTGGCTTGGTTCAATGGGACATGATGCGGTACTACAAGCCATGGAAAGCCATGACACCCTCATATTGCCTTCTCTTTGGCCCGAGAATTCACCGATTGTCATTCGCGAAGCCCTTCAACAAAGCATGAAAGTGAATTGTGGACGGGGTGGCTCTGTCGCCCTCCATCAAAACATTGTACAACTACAAACCATCAGTGTTCATGCGCTAGCGGTGGCGATGAAAAAAACTTTCTCTAGCCCACCACCAAAACCTGTACGGTACCCTCCTCCTGAACAAATCGTTACCCAATGGATCGGTTCTCCTCTTTAAATGAATAGCCTCCCCGATTTCAATCGTTAGCACAGCCCTCCAATTACGGTTAGGCAAAGAAACAAGAAGAAATTGATTGTGTGTATAGATTTTGAGGATCCCCATGCCAAAAAAAGAAGCCTTCGTCATTCCACAGGGACTACAATTTGAACAAACCGCCAAAGGTGTAATCATTGAAAACCAAGGCGACATCGTCTTGAAAGGGTCTTTGGGACTCAACGTCTATCGATTGGTCTCAACCGATGGGAACATCCATATTGAACAACCTTTAACCGTTAGTGAACTGATCGCCTTGAATGGCAGTGTTTCCTGTGACACCAGTTTAGATGTAGACACCATCCAAGCCAAAGAGTTGGAGGTGGGTACGGACTTACAAGTACACACTCGCATCCACACC
>CAKZLX010000618.1 GCA_937127265.1 uncultured Pseudomonadota bacterium | reverse complement strand
AGAGTGTTTGATGGTGGCGACCTTCAGTCCGTGCTCTTTCAATCGACGCACGAGCTCCAGCATCCAAGTGGTTTTGCCACTGTTACTGGGGCCAGCGATTCTGAACAAGATGGGACTGGGCATGTGGTTAAACGCGCATTGTTCGGTCCCAAGTGGACATTTCTTGAATGAGTTGTTGATGTACGCGTTCGTCTTCATCCCATGCCGAGTTAGCCTGTCTGTATTGTTTGTATTTGCGAGAAGAGCCCAATAGAACGATCAACGCCACGAGTGCCAGCAGTGTACCATCGACACTCAAGGAACGAAGCCACAACGGCATCGACAGCGTTCGACCACGCCATGCCACATCGAGTTGTTGTGGTGTCATACCAGTGGCTCGAACCAGTGCCACGTCCAACTCACGGCCTTGGGACATCTCTTCGATTAAAATCTGGAGGCTCTTGGTACCATGTTCTTGAAAGAGATAGGCGACGAGACTTGCGGATTGTGCATAGGCCATACGGGCTCGAAGAGCATCGGCGGGGAAGCCCTTTGCCAGTTCCAGAAAGGACATCGGTTCCGCGAACGTTCCGAGTTGGTCGACTTTGGTGGCGGTGTACTCACCAGCGACGACCTGTGCAACACCTTCTTGAAGCCATCGTGGCACTGGATAATGGGCAAAAGCTCGACCCAATAGGATGTGAACGATTTCATGATCGAGCACTTGGGTGAGGGGTTCTGCCAAACCAGAGCGAATACGGGGAGAACGCAAAAATATCCAGCCGTTTTTGGGCCAAGCGGTACCATCCGCCCAGTCAGGGGGAGCATAGGGTTGCATCGCATTAAACTCGGCTTGAGTGTGTGCCAAATAAATCTGCATTGAGCCACCGGTGGAGACCCCCAATTGCTTGGCAATACGAGGAATAGCGGTGTGGGCATGGCGCATCAGTTCGTGGGCAACAGTTTCATCTTCAATCGATGCGTGCACATCGGCATAGGGGCTTGAGGAGCGCAACCAACTGTCTTTGCTTTCCAGAGGCACAGTCCAATGGGGGATGTGGGTCAAGTCAGGGGTGGTTACCCATTGGGCTTCAGCTTGGGCTGTGGAGGGGGTAAGCCAAGATGCGAGTAGAACAAAAAGTCCGACCAGCAAAGCATAGTAGCCTTTGTTCGGAAAAGGTAAAGACATATCAAAATCCAAGGTAGAGCGAAAGTGTAGAGTGGTAAAGGTAGAGAACGGTACAAAGTAAAGATAGAAAGTAAAAAGACGTCGATACCCATTCAACACCGACATCACTTTTAGTATAGACACTAAAACAGGGTTGCCCAGTTCCTTTTGTGATTGAGTGTTCCGAGATGAAAAATATTCGGTTGTGGGTTAGGGGAGAGACGATGAATCTAGGTAAATGGTTTACAGAGTCTCTGTTGGTCTACTCTTTTGAAGAAGGGCGTTCGGTACGCAAAGCGATGCTGATCGGTTTTTTGTTGCGGATTATACCCTTGATGATCTGGTTGTCCTGGCCCTGTGTGCGCGATGAGTGTACCTATTTGCGATTGTCGGAACGTATCCTCAACGGAGAGGGGATGACGGCTTCAAACGGTTGGATTTGGGCACCGGGCTATCCGTTTTTGTTGTCGATACACGAGTGGTTGACGGGCTATGGTGCGGGGATCAAAACCACCCAATGTTTTGCTTCGATTGGGATTATGGCTCTGTTGTTTCACCTGGCACGTCGTTTTGCCAGTCCGAAAGTGGGGATGTATGCAGTTTGGTTGTATGCACTCAGTCCAACCCAGATTTTTTTCACCCAGTCACTGTGGTCGGAATGTTTGTATGGTGGTCTGCTGCTGCTTGGGGTCTGGTTGTTTGACCGGGCACAAGGTGTTGATACAGGCGAGCAAGAGTCTGATACAGTGGGTTCAGCAGTGAAGTATGCCTTCATGACAGGGGTGCTGGTCGGATGCTGTGTGTTGTTTCGAGGAGTGGCGACCTACATGTTGCCGATATTCTGTGTCGCTTTGATTTGGAGACGGTGGCTGAGTCGAGTGGCATGGACCCAAAGTATGGTTTTGGTCTTGGGTACTGTGTTGATGGTGGCTCCCTATTCGACCTATGCCAGTAAAAAGTTTGGCTCCTTTATGATTTCCGATCGAACTTTGGGGCAGATGATGTGGTTGGGAAACAACGACTTTGAACCGATTGCCTTTGATTGGGGCAATGGACCTTTGAGTAACTTGGCCTTTGAACGGCACACCAAGAGTGGTCGAGAACCTTGTGAAAGCAAACGACAACCGGTTGAACGAGACAAGTGTCAAACCCAAGCCGGCATCGAGTGGATTAAAGCCCACCCTAAAGAGTTTGTGCAACGTATACCCTTGCGAATCGCACAAATGATGAATCCCCACTCCTTTTTGACCCGTCATTTGCGTTGGGGAAATATGCAAGGCTTACCCCGTTGGGCAGATGAAACCATCATCGTGCTCAATGTGGCTTGGAACCTGTTAGTGTTGTGGTTGGGAACCTTGGGGTTGGTGCTCTATGGTCGTGGTGGTAAGGGATTGTTGGTCAGTGGGATTTGGTTGTATCACGTTGCTGCCATTGGTTTATTGGCTGGTTTGACTCGTTATCGGGTCCCTTTAGAGCCACTCTTGATGATTTATGCCGCTTGGTTTATGGTGAAGTGGGGAGAAAACTGGCGATTGGCTTCAAGGTGGCGCAAAGTGAGTGCCGTGCTCTTGGGCACAGTCGTAATGTTCTTTACCATGTGGTTCTTTCCGACGGCTTGGGTGCAATGGCGACACTGGTAAGGATTGGATAGAAATTATCGTAAGGATAGATATTTGGTGATAGAGGAGTGAATATGAGTGGATTGTGGTTATTGCATGGATTGTTGGCTTGTACAACCCCTGAAGCCCCTGAAAGCGAACAGCCAATGGTGGTCTTGGTGAGCATTGATACCTTGCGGGCAGACCACTTGTCCTCTTATGGGTACGAGCGCAAGACTTCACCATTTTTAGATACTCTAGCCGATAGTGGAGTTCGTTTTGAGTATGCACGGTCGTCCTCTCCCTGGACCTTACCAGCCCATGCCACCATGCTCACTGGACAACTGCCTTCCACCCATCATATTGTGGATGATTCGGTTTCCTTGTCCAAAGAAACACCGATTTTGGCTGAGGCTTTACAGCAAAAGGGCTGGGCGACGGGTGGGGTTGTTTCAACGATGTATGTTTCCAGTTTGTTTGGTTTTGATCGGGGGTTTGACTTCTTTGAAGACTTTGATCTGCTCTCCGAAAAGAAAAATCTCTCGGGAACCGTTGATGCCGAAAACATCATTGATACAGCGATTTCTTGGTTTTCCAAGCAACCTGCCGACAAACCGGTGTTTTTGTTTCTGCACTTTTATGATGTGCATTATGCCTATGAAGCCCCAACACCCTATGACACACAGTTTGATCGTGCACCCCAAAAAGGTGATTTGAAATACAAAAATTACTTCCACTTCAAAAAAAAGAAGGTGGACGAAGCGCAACAACAGCATCAAATCGCTCAGTATGACGAAGAGATTCTCTATGTTGATGCCCAACTGAAACGGTTGAATGATCTGTTGTCCACCAAACGCAAGAATTTGAAGTGGGTGGTGACCGCTGATCACGGTGAGGAATTTTGGGAGCGGGGTTCTTGGGGGCATGCGCACACCTTGTACAGTGAACAACTTCACATACCCTTGATCGTTTCTGGCACCGATATACCCACCAATGTCATCGACTCGGGTTGGGTTGGTAATCATGATGTGGCACCAACGATAGCCGCTTGGGGAGAAACCACTTTAGACGCAGACGGGATCGACTTGAATATGTTTTTCAGTGGAGCACAGTCTGTACCCGATCGACCAATGCTCGCCGAAACGACTCGGTTTAAAACCAATCGAATCTCTTTATTTGAAGGTGGGTACCGATTAGAGTGGGATTTGAATACTGGTAAGTCAGAATTGTTTCACACCCAAGAAGACATCAAAGAAACCAAAGACTTATCCAATATTGATCCTGAGATTGCGGTTGCTTTCAAAGCCAGAATCGAAGAATTGTTAGGAAAGCCTTGGACTGCACAAGAAGATGGCACCGTAGTTTTGTCGAAAGCCATTGCTTTTAAGGATGGACGGCAGAAACAGTCACTACAAGTACAAAAGGGGGAGCAGTTTCAGATTTTACCCTATGATGCTCCAATCTCCTTCCAGACCCAAACCGGGGAACAACAAGGGCCATGGTATTTGGTAGGAGGCGAGTCAACTACCGGTACCGCTCTCTCGATTGAACAACAAAAAGCCAGTCGGGTAGAACTCGATGATGCAGCCAAGAAAAAGCTAGAACAGTTGGGGTATATTCAAAACGATTGAAGATATAATAGAAAAGGCTTGAAAATACTTGAAAATTGAGATATTTCAGTGCATATTGATGTGTCAAGATCATTTTTTCTGTCTAGTGGCATTGGTGAAAGTGATTTGTGCAGTCAAAGTATAACGAGAACATCCGAAGTTTGGTGATTCATCCGTTAGCACATTGGCACAGTGATAGTGAGATTCCAATCGAAACGTTCCGTAAAACGAACAATCTTAAA
>CAKZLX010000617.1 GCA_937127265.1 uncultured Pseudomonadota bacterium | reverse complement strand
AGACCTCAACGAATCCGAACGGGCAGAACGAGAACTGCGACAGGCCATTGATATTTGTGATCAACACTTGGAATTTGCGGCGGGTGCTTTCAGGAGTGAACTGGCATTGATGATTTGTGCCACCAAACCGATGGATGCACGAGCACTGCTGGCCAAAGGAGAATCACAAGTCCATGAGCACAAAGAGCAATATGGGAAATTCCTCTGTCAAAAAGCTGAGGTCATGTATCAACTACACGATTACGAGACATGTAAAGACGCCCTACGCGAAGCGGAAACCCTATGCAAACATTTAAATGTTCGTCGAAGCAGTGCGTTGTATCAAACCCTCATCCGTACTCAACAGGAGATACCTGCTCACATTTGGCTCTCCTCAGAAGAAATAGAAGAACGCTCTTTGGTTGCACGCGTCAATCTTCAATGGGGTCGGTACGAAACGGCATCCAGTCGATACCCTCAAGCCCTCCATCACTTGGATTTAGCAGAAGCCTTGTTTGATATTTTGGATGATGTGGAACATTTACTCAACACAAGACATTCTCAATCGATTGTCTATTCTCACAACGGAGAGTTGAACCGTTCCATTCAGGTCGCCAGTGCAGTACAAAAAGAAAGACTGGTACGAGGTGATCGCATTGAATACGCCGAAATCACCAATTTCTTGGGGGGATGTTACCGAAGACTCGGTCAACTAGACAAGTCATTGGAATTGCACGAGGAGAGTCTACAAACATTTGAAGAGTTTCAACACATCAGTATGGTCAATGCACTGGAAAAGGCAGCTCTGGTCTGTCGAACATTGGGAGAGTACCAACGTGCTCTCAAATATATGGAAAGGGCCTTAGAGCAAGCCATCAAAAATAACATGCGCATTGGCACACTCTATTGCAATGTTGGTTTGTGTCACAACGTCATGGGCAATGAAGAACAGGCCTTGCATTACTATCATTTGGGCATTCAAGATCTTCGAAAATTGGGAGATCAAAACCGAGAGATGCTCTATCTTGGCAACATCGCGAACATTTACATGCGTCAAGAAAAATATGCCCAAGCAGAATCCATATTTAAGGACATCATCACACGCGCGCAAGAACTGGGTATTCAATCCAATGAATGCATCAACCGTGGCAATTATGGAGAGATGCTGCTTCAAACTGGACGTTGGGATGAGGCAGACGTTCAACTCACACGAGCCATTGAATTGGGGATGGAGATTTATCCTATCGCCTCTGGTGTATTCACCGGCACCCTTGCCAAATTGCGAAGTCTCCAAGAGAGACACCAGGAAGCGATGGCCCTGCTAGAGCAGGAGATTGTCCAAACGGTCCAAGTCGATCCAGAAGAATACACCAAACTACTGTGTGTAGCCGCCGGCATTTACTTCAATGCTTCAGAGGAAGATTTGGCATTGCGTACCTATGGTGAAGCAACGGATATTTTACGGGCAAAGGACTTTCAACCCAATACCGATGTCTACATAAAATGGATGCAAACCTCTGAATTGCTCGGTTTACCAACGCAAGGATCGTCCGACAGCTAAGCCTCTTTCTTCCCGAATAAAGCCCAAAAATGGATTGGTACCCAACTCGGTGGCCAGCGTCGTCATCGGACCGTGCCCACTGTGTACGCGAAGATGCCCTGGTAGTTCAAGCAATCGACGCAACGACTCCTTCATCAAATTGCGATCTGACATGGGAAAGTCTGTTCGACCAATGCTGCCTGCAAACAACGTATCGCCCACAATGATGTCATTCTCGTCATACCAACACCCCTGTCCTGGCGTGTGTCCTGGGGTGGAAATAAACTTCAACTTGGTTTCACCCAGCATGATCTCAAAACCATCCTCAATCTCATGATCAATCCGTCCACAAGGACGGTTCAAATGGGGCATGCCGAACATGGACCCCTGCATTGGCAACGTATCAAATAAGATGCGTTCTTTACGAGGAAGATAAGTTGGTACATCCCATTCCTCTTGCAACAACGCCAACGCACCAGCATGATCGATGTGACCATGTGTCAATAAAATCATCACGATATTGGGGGGTGATGACATCGCCTTTAAGCGCTCCCGCAATTCGCTGGTTTCCCCAGTATCGATAATGGCGGATTGCCCCGTTGCTTCATCCGTAATGAGATACGTGTTGACCGAAAAATTTCCAACTGTGAAACACTGAACCTGCATGGATCTTCCTATAAAAATGGTACTGTTACCCTTGTAACGAGTTTTTATGGTGGTGGATACCCTTATCTCCTGAGATTTTTTTGTGCTAAAACACCATTTTTGATTTGACGCATTTTCACAAATCGGATATTTTTCATAAGCATTGCCTTCATAGCTCAGTTTGGTTAGAGCGACGGACTGTTAATCCGCAGGTCCCAGGTTCAAGTCCTGGTGAGGGCGC
>CAKZLX010000616.1 GCA_937127265.1 uncultured Pseudomonadota bacterium | reverse complement strand
AACACATGGCGCGTCGACCACCTGCTGGGGCAGTGTGCGTCGTTCGTCGTAGAGAACCAAAGCACCAACCGTCTTAGCGTTGCTTAAACAATTCGCGGGCAATGATCATACGTTGGATTTGAGATGTTCCTTCATAGATTTGGAAAATCTTGGCATCACGCATCAACTTTTCCACAGGATATTCTTGAGAGTATCCATAACCACCGTAAATCTGGACAGCATCGGTTGTGATTTGCATCGCCATATCGGCGCAGAATGCTTTTGCCATCGAAGCGTACATGGTGTTTTGTAACCCTGCATCTTTCTTCGCGGCTGCCTGCCAACACAACAATCGACCGGCTTCAATGTTCATCGCCATTTCTGCCAACTTGAATTGGATGGCTTGGTGCTTGGCAATGGGAACACCAAAGGTGCGACGTTGTGTAGAGTATTCTTTGGCATATTCAAAAGCGGCACGGGCTACACCCACTGCGGCAGAAGATACAGCAGGACGGGTATGATCAAAGGCATTCATCGCCAACATCCAGCCCATGCCCACTTCACCGACAACATTTTCATGGGGAACCACAACGTTTTCAAAAGTGACCGAACGAGTATCCGAAGCCCGTTGTCCCATGTTGTGTTCTTTTCCACCGACCGAAACGCCAGCCCAGTCTCGTTCAACGATGAAGGCGGTCATCCCTTTGTATCCGGCTGCTTTATCAGTGTAAGCCACGACAAAGTACCAATCGGCAACACCGGCATTGGTAATCCACATTTTGTTACCATTCAAAATCCAATTGTCTCCATCGCGAACTGCAATGGTTTGCAAACTGGACACATCCGACCCGGCACCAGGCTCGGTTACCGCATACGCGGCCATGATCGGACGACCATTTTTCAGTTCAGCAACTTGTGGCGCCAAATACTTTCCAATCAAAAACTCATCGCCACTGACTAACACGGGGGCTTGTGCCAAACCATTAGCCTCCATGGCAGTTCCAATACCAGAACATCCCCATGCCAACTCCTCAGCAATCAAGATACCTTCCACGTGAGAAGCTTCCAAGCCACCAAATTTTTCGGGGATGTGGACATTCATCAAACCAGTTTCCCAAGCTTGTGTGAGAACATCCCAAGCGTACTCACCAGTTGAGTCATGATGTGGTGCCGCTGGACGGATGACTTCAGCAGCAAACTCGTGCGCCATCTCTTTAAATTCTTGCTCTCTTTCAGACAGTTGTAAGTTGATTCCTTCAGACATAATTGTAAACCTCTTGGTTGGGGTTGAAATGAACATACAGTTACATTAGATTGTAACCCCTATTGCTTACCATGCCATAGAAATCCTGATCGGAATTTCACAATACAGTTGCAAGATACTGCGTTGTCTATTCTTACCATGAAGGCTACATACAATACACTCGATCGAACACAGGATAGAATATGATTCGCTCTACACCCACTCCGAACCCAGATGCTTATCTCTTCCAAGTACAAGAAACCTTGATTCCTTCGGGAACCTATGAGTTCTTTCACGATCAAGATTATTCAGCATCCCCCTTAGCCGAAGCAATTTTGGAAATTGATGGTTTGGAATTGTTGATGATTGCACCGCGTTTCATCACGGTACGAAAGTTCCCCGAAGAGTCATGGATGGACTTATTAGATGAAGTCACTGCTGCCTTGGAAGATTTCCTAGCCAGTGGACAAATGGCAGTGGTAGAATCAGAACAAACCCGTCAAGAACAAGCCAGTAGCGAAGTAGAAAAGAAAATCTTGGATATTCTACAAGAAGAGGTCCGACCAGCCATTGCCCAAGATGGTGGTGACTTCATTTATCACGGTTTTGAAAATGGTATTGTGAAATTAGAACTCATCGGTGCTTGTGGTACTTGTCCTTCTTCGACCCAAACTTTACACGTGGGAATTGAAAACCACCTGATGAGTGAAATCCCCGAAGTCAAAGGCATCGAACAAATTTTTGCCGAATAACCAAAAGCAATCAACTGTTTATAACAACGGTTGTTGTACTGGTTGGACCGACATTGAATTCATGATCTGTCGAGCGCGTTCAAACTGTTCACTGGGAACAAACAGTCTAGATATACTAGCGGTAAATCGGGCCTGATCAAAAGCCGATGACATCGCGTGTAACTCTTCGGCACCTTTACCTTCCAAGGGAGACCCCAACACATAGATTGGTGGTTGTCCTGGCTTCAATAGCGAGAACGAGGAGCCGTGCATCGTAGAAGAATACACCGCTATCCCCTCTTCCTTGAGAATCTGTTCGCGATTGTATAAGTCTACTTCTTCTGGTGTACCATGGCTTTCAAAAGCCACTTTGTAAATATCTTGGGTCACCACCCGTTTGGCAACCCTCAGATTGGATTTACGTAAATGCACATCCAAATCTGCATCATCAACATAGAGATAAGCCTCTAAATCACTGGGAATTC
>CAKZLX010000615.1 GCA_937127265.1 uncultured Pseudomonadota bacterium | reverse complement strand
CTCAGAAAAACGCTATTCCTACCCACACAATTGCACAAGATAGCCAAGGAAACCCTTCACCCAAAACTAAGGTTTCTACAGTCGCATCAGAAAGCGCACAGACCATTGGTCAAAACGATATCCCTGCAGATATCAAAGCCCAAATTAATGCACCAGGTCCTACTGTAAATGTTGGTACAAACCCAAATGCCAACACCAGTTCGGTTCTTGGACACGATCCAAAAGAGCACGAAGGCAAGAAAGTTGCACCACCACCAATCAAATCAATTTCTCGACCACTGGCTCCACCAAAAACAGAATCACCTGCTCCGGTACCTTCAAAAGCTGCTCAAAGTCGTCCCACCATCGCACTTGGGAAGGCCCAAACACCACGCAAAGCGGTTGATCTGATCAGCAAAGCCAATGCCAGTGAATTGGTGAATACCCTTCCGCAATTGGGTGGCGCTCTCGATACAGCCTCAGCCCGTGAAGATGCCTCGATTCAAAAGAGTTTACCCTCACTCAAAACAGAAATCGAAGGGCAAGCCGATATTCCGGATGCCAAACCAATCAAAGTCACTTTGGGTGCACCGAAAAACGTCGCTGCACCCGCCAAGCCAAATCAGGCCAAGAAAGCCGCCGCAGATATCAGTCGCGATGCTTCAAAACAAGCCCAAAGTCAACTGAAAGCCATTAACGACAGCACCCGCAGTATCAAACTGAAAGCTGTAGACCTGAAAGGTCAAGAACAGTTAGAGGCCAATCTTCAAGGCAAAATTGGCGTGGATACCAGTCTCCCACCAGAAATGCAAGACTATGCCAACGCCGATATTGAAGCACAGGTTCGTCAAGGTGTCGATAAGGACTTGCAACCAACCCTCAGTAAATCCTTGGGTAAAATTCAAAAGACCGTTCAAGAAAAAGAAGCCGAACGCGATGGCATGAATGCCAAAGCCCTTGCCGATGGTCAAAAGAAAGTCGAAAAAGAAGAACAAAAGGCCCGCGCTGAGCAAGACAAAGCATTGCAAGCCCCCAAAGACACGGTCGCTTTGGAACAAAAGAAAGCCCAGGATGGAATCCAAGGTGAAATCGACGCCCTGAAACAAAAGAACAATTCTGAAGCCACCAAAGCCGAAAAAGAAGGCAAGCAACGTCTTAAAGCAGACCAAAAGAAAGCTGATTCTGAAATCTCGAAAGCCGAACGCAAAGCCAAATCAGAAGAAAAGAAAGCCCAAAAGAAAATCGACAAAGAAAACAAAAAGAAAAAGAAGAAAAAACGCGGTGGGTTCTTCAAACGATTTTTCAAAAAGTTGATCAAAGGCATCAAAAAAGCGGTCAGTAAAATCACCAAAGGACTGAAAAAGTTAGTCAATAAAATCCGTGCAGCAGCCAAGAAACTCGCCAAAAAAATCATCTCTGCCGGTTTAAAATGGATCAAATCTCGTCTCAAAGGTTTGATTAAAGGTCTCAAGAAGTTTGCCCAAGCCGCACTCAAAGCCGTCAAAAAGATTGCCAAAGCGATCGGTAAAGTCGTCAAACGTGCGATTGAACTAGCCAAAAAGACTCTCAAAGCGATTGCCAAGGGCTTAATTGATGCCGTCAAAGCGATTGCCGACACCATCGTTTCCGCAGTCAAGTTTGCTGTCAATTTCTTGAAATACTCGATCAAAATGGCTCTTGAAGTCGGAATGGCTCTTCTCAAAGGAGACTTCGTTGGTGTACTCAAAGCCATCTTTACCAATGCACTCAAAGCAGTTGGCGCTGATCCCAAAGAGGTCGACAAATTCATCGAACGTGCAGGTTCTGCGATTGATAACATCTTCAAAAAACCTTTGCGTTTCATTGGCACCTTACTCAAAGCCATCGGACAAGGTTTCAAAGGTTTCTTCAAGAACTTCACCAACTACTTGAAAAACGCCATGCAAGAATGGCTCTTTGGGGCGATTGCTGGTGCAGGCATCAAAATGCCCGAGAAGTTGGATGGCAAAGGTTTATTCTCTTTGGCGATGCAAGTCTTGGGAATCACTGAAGACAACATCTTTAGTCGAATTGAAAAGAAGATTGGCGCAGACAAAGCAGACAAAGTCCGTACGGCTTGGGATGCTATCAAAGCCGTCATGAAAGATGGCATCGAAGGATTGTGGACCTTTGCCGAAGAACAGTTGGCCAATCTCCACCAAATGATCATTGGTCAAATCATCGAATGGGTACAATCCAAGGTCATCAAAAAAGCGATGGCACGACTGGCTGTATTCTTCATTCCTTTCGCCGGCTTGATCGCTGCCGCAAAAACATTGTGGGATGCCATCCAGTTCATCAAAGAAAACATCGAGCGTTTCAAGAAGGTAGCTGAAACCATCATGCAGGTGATCGAGCCAGCCGCACGTGGTGATGCTGGACCAGCGGCGATGAAAGTTGAGGAAACACTGGCTCGTCTATTGCCACTCGCCATTGAGTTTCTTGCCAAACTGGTTGGACTTAGCGATCTCGATAACAAGATCAAAAAGATTTTGGAAAAGGTCCAAGCCCCTGTCAACAAAGCGATTGATTGGACCATTGACAAGGTTCTCCAAGGTATTGACTGGTTAAAATCCAAAGTCAAGTCGATCTTTGGTGGAAAAGACGACGAAGTTGCCAAAGCCAAGCAAGAGATCGGCAAGCAAGATGTCTCTGCCAAAACCACCGGCAAAGATGGTCAGCCCACCGAACTCAAAGTGTCTGGTAACGATGGCAAGATGCAAGCCCCCAATGTCAATGCTGATGGTGGTAGTGGCACAACTAGTGGTGGTTCCATTAAACCACAAAAGCTATCCCCAGGGTCTGCTGAAGATGGCGCAGGTGTGATCGATCAGTATACCGACCTAAGTGCTGATGGTCTAGCCGCAGAGTATGCCACCCTTGGTCAAGCGATCAGTGCCAAAGAAAAAGTTTCTCAAAAGGCCATGGAAGACAGTATCCCCGGGCTAAGCATTGATCTTCCAGCCACCAACGGTAAACCAACCCAAAAGGCAACCATCAAACTGGGTAAAAGCACCATTAAGGATGCCATCCAAGGACGAAGTCAAAGCAACGTATTCCCCGCTCTACCCAAAGATGGCAAAACCTTGGTCAAGGGAGCTGGTGAACGACCAACACTGAAACTCGGTGGGGCACAAGATCCCGAGCGGATGAATCGAATGGGTACACAGGCCAGTGGAGACATCAACGCTGCCTCTGTCAGTGTAGCCAAACAAATTGCCAATACCAACGTTGATTTTTCGACTGACAAATTGGGGGCTGAAGCCAAACTGGACATCAAAGACACCTTACAAAATGTTCAAACCGCACAAATCCCTGCTTTACAAGGATACTTGGATCTCAAAATTGATGACCAAGTCAAACAGGCTCTCAACAGTGATATCGAAGGTTCACTTCAACAAGACTTTGCTAAAATTGACGCTGACGCTCTCGGGGCCTCAGAAGGCTTTGAAACGGCTCGCAAAACTGAAATTGACAAAGCGGTAGCCGAAGCGGAAACTGCCAGTGGTGATGCCGCCAAGGAACAAGCCAAAGCCATTAGCGATGCTGAAAAAAACATCCATACGGAAAAGACTTCTGCAGAAAAAGAACGCGCCAAACTCACCGAAGACATCTATAAAGAAATACGTGGTGAACAAGGCGAGCAACGTTCTCTGATTGAAGGCAAGTTGAAAGGTGTCGGTCGAGAAATTGATGGCAAGTTCAACGATGTCGACAAAAAATCCAACAAACTACGCATCGATGCCGAAAAGGAAGCCGAAAAGGAAAAGACCAAAGCCCAAACAGATGACTCTTGGTGGGGTTGGGTTGAACAAGCCAAAAGTGTCATCTCTGAAGCCTTACAGAAAATCGTCGATTTCGTTTCGGCACTGTACCGCAAGGCCCAAGAACAAATCAACGCCCTCATTGATAGTGTACGCACCTGGGCCAAACGGGTCATCGATCAAGCAACAACTTGGATCAAAGACCAATTGGATACCTTCAAGAACTGGCTCCAACGTAAAGTCAACGATCTCTTGGCTGAAAAGTACCCCAAGTTGGCTGAAAAACTGAATCTCCTAATAGACAAAGTTGTAGATGAATTTACCAAGTTTGTGGACACGGTAGCAGGAGGACTCAAAGCAACCATTGACAAGATTGCTGATGCCACCAAAAACGTCATCAACAAAGCAATGGATATCTACGCTGGTGTGATTGAGACTGGTGTTAGCTTACTCAAAGGGGTACTGACGGGCAACTTCTCTGACTTCATGGATAAGGCCCTCAATGCCGTTTTGAAAATGGCTGGCATCTCCCGTGAAGAGTTCAACAAAATCTTTGGAAAAGCCAAGGAAACCATCCAGTTCATCATCGAAAACCCTAAAACCTTCATCGACAATGTGATTGCCGCTGGTAAAGGTGGTTTTGAGAAATTCCGAGATAATTTTGGCTCACACTTCAAAGGTAGTGTCATAGAATGGTTGACTGGCTCGATCACCAACCTCACTATTCCTGACAAATTTGATGCCAAAGGTGTGTTCACCATGGCCACGGAACTATTGGGAATGGACAAGGACTGGCTCAAAGGCAAAGCCGAACGGTTGATTGGAAAAGACAATGTGGATTTGGTACTCAAGGCAAAAGAGAACATCGACATCTACATGAAAGATGGTTGGAGTGGTCTTTGGAATGAGCACATCTCCAAAAACATGCAAGGTGTAGCCAACACTGTTCTTGACTCGATCACCGGTTGGATTGAAAAGAAAGTCATCGTTCAAGCCGTCAAATACATCATCTCGCTGTTCAACCCTGCGGCGGCATTACTCAAAGCCATCCAAATGGGTTGGGACATCTATACCTTCATCAAAGACAATTTCAGCAAAATGATGGATCTGGTGACCTCTTTCACCAATGAATTGGCCAATATTGCCCAAGGAAATCTTTCCAACGCCATCAATTTCGTTGAAGGGGCACTCGCCAAATCATTAACCTTGGGTATCAAACTGCTGGCAAAGTTGTTGAACTTGGACAAGGTTGCCCGCGCAGTCAATGAGGCACTCGAGAAAATCCACGACAAAATCAATACCGCTGTCGACAAGTTCATTGACTGGCTCAAAGAAAAAGCTGCCACCATGCTTGGCAAGGATTCTGATAGCGACAACAAAGGCGATAACAAAGATGGTGTGGTCAACAAGGTCACTGATTTACCATCCGCCTCACAGTCTACCGACAAACAAGGCAGTGTCAAACTTGGATTTGTCGCCAAAGGAAGCAACGGTGTACAAGCCAACATTGAAGACGTCAAAGACTACAATGGTTTGTGGAATACTGTAGCAAAAGGCAAGGTACAGAAATCCGTTGATGGTAGTTTGCCAGGACAAAAGCAAGCAGCTCAAGCATCTCTCAATATCACCGACAAACGGATTGGTGATGCTGTCAAAAATGCTGAAACTCGTCTCAAAAACAAAGACAAAGTGGTTGGGTTCTTAAGTTATGCCAATATGGCTGCCACAGCCTTGGGTGAAACCATCAACTTACTACACCCCAAAGTCGAAGCTACCGTCGAAGCTACCAAAGATGATGGAAACAAAGGGAATAGCACAAGTAAAGAAAACAACGCAGATTCTATAGCCCAAAGCAAACCAACCAGCGCCTCAGCCACTGGCTCTGCACCACAACAAGAAGCGCCCACCGCTAGCAGTGTAGGTGGTGCTGACTCCTCTAGCAAGCAAGACTCTGGTAGTGCACAAGGTAATGCAGGTGCAAAAGGTTCCAGTCAAAGTGATGACGCCATCTTAGATGCCCAAATCGAAGAATTTTTGACCAAAAGTAAGCTCACCGACGTAAGTGATGAGGTCAAAAGCAAGATCAAAGATGAATTAGAAAAGAAAATCAACGAAGTCTCTGAAGAAGTCGCCAGCGAAGTGATGAAAGGAGTGGTTGCAACGGTCAAAAACATCCTTGAACAAGAAGAAGCCTCCGGTCAAGGAAATGAAGCACAAGGTGGAAAGAAAGAAAGTGAAACCCTAGAGATCAAGAAAGTTGAACTGACCGACAGCGACAAAGAATCTTGCATTCAACTCAAAAAAGACCGCGAGGCTTGGGAAGCACAGCGGGCAACCTATGCCAACAAATGCAAAGATGCGCATCGTTTGATCCATCTCACCTACAGTCAAGAATGGGACATGACTGCCTCATTGGCGACCAGTCGTATTTCGGAACTCAAAGATTCTGCAATCCAACTCGATTTGGCTCGTAAAGTGTTTGAGCAAGCCACCAACCAAATGCGCGACTTGGAAAGTCAGTTTTGGAACGAGTTGTTTGCGGATGCCCAGAAAGCAAAACTAGCTTTGGCCATCGTAGAGTACTCACTACTCGATCAAATCCCTGCAATATCAGCCAAGACCCTCTCCGATTGGAACGCATTCCAAAATGATACGCGCACGCTGAATACTTGGCTCAATCGATATCTACCTGGGTTTGATTATACCCTACCCGTCCAACAGGCTAATGCTTCTCGTGCGTTAATGGACAACAGTATCGGCAAGTGGAACACCGAAAGCAACAGTCTCTTGGCTATTTGTACAGAACAACGTGCCGAAGAGAAGGGCCTCACCTACAAACGGGCTTTGATGTTGCAAGGTCGCTATTTGATGGCCTTCCAGCAATTCCCACCGTTTTTCGAATCTGTAGACAGTGCAATATTGGAACGTCTCAAGGCAGAAGCCGAACTCTACGACACCATTGCCAAGGACATCTCCAAAACTGGACGCGATGTCAAAGCCCAAATGGGTCCAGACCCACGGGAGGCTCTCAAAGCCCGTAGTGTGGAGATCAAAAAAGAGCATGCAGAACGCTTGCAACGCTTTATCGAACACAAAGAGTGGCTGGCTTCGTACACTGCCGTACCCATTCCAGACGTAATTCCACCGGCCCCGGGGCCAAAGACGGATGGTACCATTGAAGGGTCTTTCAAACTGAAATCGACCGCCAACTACCAATACCATGACTACGTACGTAAAGAGTTGGTGGATCGTTGGGTGAACCAGTGTCACCAAACAGCCAATGACCTTGCGATGAACGATATCATCGAAGGATTGCAAGCCAAAACCATTCCTTTCAATGAAGATACTGGCAAAGCCGAGTTAAAGAAGAAAGACGTCGAGGAAATGGTTCGCAAAAGAGCCAATGAAACCAGCAAAGAGTTGCCGGCCGTCTACACCAAATTCCGCATCAAAAAGCTCAAACTGGACATTACCGAGTATCACGGACAAGAGATTGGTAAGAAAAACGCTCCACAAATGGACACCACCAAAAAAGTCCAAAGTATTTTGGATGTACTCCAAGAGACCGGTCCAGACCTAACCAAAGAGCAAGAACTCTACCGCGTCAACAGTGAAAAAGACATCTTGAAGAACTTGATTCGCAAAATCAAAGGTGCCAGTAAGCCATACTACTTCGCCTACTTTGATATGGGTGTGGATGGTTTCCCCATCATGTTGATGCAAAAGAAGAAAATTGCCTCTGATGCTCTCAAACTCTTGCGTGGTAAAGCCACCAAAAAGAAACTGGTCATTGGACGTGTATCCTATGATGCCTCCAAAGGTCGATTGGTCTTCTCACCGTACACACCACCAGCCAAATTGGGTCGCGCCCTCAAAGTATACTTTGGTGGTTTGGTACCGATGTTCAAAAAAGCACTCATTTCCGAAGGTGGTGCCCCAGCCCCAGAAGATGCTGACTTAATGGCATTGGCCAAAGAAGGTGGCGCTGGAGATGCTGGGCAAGTTGGTCCAAACGCCCAACCTGCCGAACGTCCCACCAATGTTCAACCAGCACCACAAAACGGTGAGATCAAAGCCCCACCAGAAGTGACTCCGAAAATGGAGCGCAAACTTTCTGGTTCGGTCAAACTCAAGTCGACCGTCAAATACGATGTCCATCGACCTTCTGAAAAGCAACAAGTCGATGCAGCATTTGGTGCAGAACACCAGCGGGTGAACGACCAACGGGTTGCGATCATGATCGAAGAAATCTTGGCTGGGATGCATGAGATTTACGACGGCAGTATTGAACTGGCTGACAATCCTGAGATTGTGGAAGACTTATTGAAAAAGGACTTGGATCCACAACAGCAGTTGTTGGGACTCACCATCCTTGAAGTTGCCGTTAAAAAACTGAAATTTAAACTTTCGCAAATGATCGTCTCCAATACCCAAGCCTCGGAAAAGGCTCAGGGTACTGTCACCCTTCCTGGTGAGAAAAATGGCGCCCGTGGCGTATCGGCAAACGTCAGTATCTCTTCGACTATCGGTCATGAAATCTTCAAAGAGAACCCCAAAGAAGCCGAACAGTTTGTGAATTTGTTGCAGTCGCTGCACAATAAAGCCTCTGAAGCACAGGCACAACACATCGCGGATGAAGTGGGTGCTGGGAACATTCCATTTGATACCAAAAATGGCGTCCAAATCGACCACAAAGCCCATACCATGGACTTGTTGAAACGTCTGTACGGCTCGGTATCTCAAAATGATGCCAAGTTTGCCGATATCGAGATCCACGAACTGAAAGTACATGTGGACTTTGAATCGCTAACTGAAACCGAAATGAAGATTTGGGAAGTGTTCTTTGATCACAAAGACAAGGCTACTGGTAAAGGAAAACGTATCGATCCGTTAATTCTAGACCTCAACCGTGATGGTAAGTTCGATATCACCGGTGCCAACCAAGAAGGAAACGGCAAGATTGATGGACCGACCGTCAACTTCGACATCGATCCAAGCAAACAATCATGGCGCAAAAACTCACCGGGACATCGTCCTGGTTGGTATGAAGGTCGTGCTTCTCATTTGGTCGCTGCCATTCCAAATGGAAAAGCGATTTACAATACTGGCAAGACCGAGACGTTTGGTAAAAAAGGTGTTTGGAAAGACAATCCGAAGTTGGGACAATCCGCCAAGATTTACGATGCCAACCAAAAGTGGGTTGGTGAGTGGGTAGCGGCTGATTGGGGCTACTCACATGGTGGACGCCTAGGACGCTATTACTTCGATCCATATGATGAGAAAGAAGAAACCGAGTGGATGCAACCAGGTTCTGGTGATGGATTCCTCGTTTGGGACAAGAATGGTAATGGAATCATCGACGACAACACCGAAATGATGTCTGAGTTCGATGAACACGGGAACAAACGCTTCCAAAATGGGTTTGAAAAACTGGCTCACTACTTCGATCTAGACAACAGTGGCGTGGTCAAGGGTGAAGAACTCAAGCAACTGAAGATCTGGATTGATATCAACGGTGATGCCAAAACAGACCCTGGCGAACTAGTACCGTTGTCTGCCCACGGAATCACAGAGATCGTCATCCCTGGTCACCACAAAATGGACTCCACAATGAAGACCCAAGAGTGGACCAAACAGACCATGGAAACAGTTGCCAAAGATCTCAAGTTTACGGCATCTGAACTTGATCCCTACCGTGAACTGGGCTTCATCCCACAATCAAAAGTGGAAGAGAAGAAAGACGGTAAATTGCCTTTGGTTGAACCACCAGCGATGGCTGAACAATACCCAGAAGGTTCATGGCAATTGGAGATCACCGAAGCCCAGAACATCTTCAAGCAAAAAGTACTGGTTCGTGGTGGAAACCGTGCAGGTTCTTACGAAGGCAAAGCCGGTGGCAAGTTGCAGATGATGAGCGACAAACCATGGCAACTGGCTATCCAACACGACGATGGACAAGGTGGTCCTTGGGTTTATTCTAAACTCCAATCTTCTGGTAAGGGTCAAGAGTTCGAATTGCGTTCAGAAAACTGGACCGATGATTCGTTCAATGACCTCACTGTAAAAATCACCGGTATTCCAACCGATGGTTCCTTGAGCGAAAAAGTTGCCGCCAATGAAACCGCTCGTTTCTGGGGAGACCCACACTTTGAAGGTGGTGATGGTGGACTGTTTGATGTTCAAGGTGAACCAGACAAGACCTTCAACATTCTTACCGACAAAGGCTTGCAACTGCACGGATTGTTCATTGCTGGTAAACCACCTGGGGTTACTTTGGTTGGTCAAACCTCTCTACGCCTAGACAAAGATGGTGCGGCAAACGCGATTCAATTTGAACCTCGCAAAAACATTGCCACAATTGACGGTAAAACGGTCACCTCCAAAGGTATGCAAACGGTTGACGGTGGCGAAGTACACATGGAAGGCAAAAACATCGTTACCACAACTGGCGAAGGATACCGAATCGAACAAGAGTTCATGAAAGGCAACGCCACTTGGCCAGACTACATCAACGCCAAAATCAAAACCGGTGCCAAAGGGGTTGGTTCTGATGGTGTGATGCCAACTGGTCTCTTGGGACAAACCTTCGATGCTGACAAAGACCGCCGAGACGGTAAAAAAGGAAAAGGAGCCCAAGGCGAAGGTGCAATTGACGGTGTCTACACTGATTACATGATCGACGTACAATACCAAAAGGGTTGGGACGAATGGTTCTACTTAGCCAGTTACCAAGATGTCTACCAAGCGGTACAACGTGGTGAGTTCAAATCAGGGTTGGATCATTACAAGAAGTACGGAATGAGTGAAGGACGTCACTACCAGTTCACCAGTGCCAGTGATGACTTCGATGAAATCTTCTACTTGATGACCTATACCGATGCGCGCATGGCTGTCTCTAAAGGTGAGTTCAACAATGGTGCCCACCACTATGTGATGGTTGGTGCCAAACGTGGATACGCACCCAATGCCTCTGGTGGCGCCAAATTCCCAGAAGGTGCCTTAGCCGAAGCCTTTGCAGCCCAACAAAAGCCCGGTGGCAATATTGAAAAGCCTGAAGAAGCCGCCAAAGGTGCTGATGGTATCTTGCCAAAGCCCAAAGAGAAACCAAATCGTAAAGTCACTTGGGGTGGCGGTATTACCATCGAATCGACTGCCAAATACGATGTCTCTGATGTTTCAGACAAGCCAAAAATTGATGAAGCCTTCAACAAAGAACACGAACTCACCCAACGTGAGGTCAGTATTGAACTGGCCAAAGATATCCAAGCCAACAAGTTTGACATTGTGGATGGTGAAGCCGATATCGATGAAGACAATGTTGAGAAGCGAGTGCTCGATGGTTTGGTTGCCAAACAAGACAAACTGCGAGTGGATATTTTTGACTTTGAATTGGATAAGTTTGAAACCTCTATTCGCAAGCAAATCCAATACACCACCCAATTTGCAGACAAACTCTCAGCCGACATCAAAGACTCTCTACTCCCACCAGAGTTACAAAAGGTCAAAGTGGGTATGGAACTGGATGCCAAGTTGGTACACGGTATCATGGCTTTGGACAAAGAAGATGAGTTGGCAGATCGGCTCTCGAAAACCCATCAAGTTGCCACTGTGGTGGTCATGGATGAACTGGTCAAACGAATCCAAGAAGGCAAGCAACCCATCACAGCCAAGGGTGTCAAGGTTGAAAGAGTTGCTCTCTTAAAAGAGTTGGTGGAACGTACCTACGCCAAGACCGATTCCAAAGAAGTTCGCATGGTCAACGCCGACATGTCAAACTTCAAAATTGACTTGAGTTTTGAGAAGTTGACAGAATCTGAGATGATGATTTGGGAAGTGTTCTTTGACCACAAAGACAAGTCTACCGGTAAAGGAAAGCGTATCGATCCGTTGATTCTAGACCTCAACCGTGATGGTAAGTTCGACATTACCGGTGCCAACCAAGAAGGTAATGGTAAGATTGACGGACCCACTGTCTCCTTTGACATTGACCCTAGTAAACAATCTTGGAAACTGAACTCTCCAGGTCACCGTCCTGGTTGGTATGAGGGACGCAAGTCAAAACTGGTCGCACCAATTCCAAACGGAAAAGCGATTTACAACACTGGTAAAACAGAAAACTTTGGTCCCAATGGTGTTTGGAAAGACAATCCTGCACTCGGTCAATCTGCCAAAATCTATGATGCCAACAGCAAATGGGTTGGTGAGTGGGTTGCCGCTGATTGGGGTTATTCACACGGTGGACGCCTAGGACGATACTACTTCTCTCCATACGATGAGAAAGAAGAAACCGAGTGGATGAAGCCCGGTTCTGGTGATGGATTCCTCGTTTGGGACAAGAATGGTAATGGAATCATCGACGACAACACTGAAATGATGTCTGAGTTCGATGAACACGGGAACAAACGTTTCCAAAATGGGTTTGAGAAGTTGGCACACTATTTCGATCTGGACAATAGTGGCGTGGTCAAAGGGGAAGAACTCAAACAACTGAAAATCTGGATCGACATTGATGGCGATGCCAAAACCGACAAAGGCGAATTGGTACCATTGTCTCAACACGGTATTACCGAGATTGTCATCCCTGGCCACCATAAAATGGACTCTTCGATGAAGACCCAAAGTCTGGAAAAGTTCAACGTTGAATCGGAAGGTGGCGCTTCTCTCAGTGGATATGACTTCGAACCAAAACGTGATCTCTACGAAGCACAGATGGATCTCACCAAAAGTACTTCGGTCGAACAAGAAACCGAAGCTACAGTCGCTCCAAGCAATTTACCAAAAGAATTGCGCAAAGTAGAGGTCAAAGCCAAACTCCGCACCACCATCCAACACAGCATCAAAGACATGTCCAAACGATCTGAAATCTTGGTCGACTTGGGTGCCAAACATGGATTGGGAACCACCCAATACCTCCAAGAGTTAAAAGATCGCCTCCACAACGGGTCGATTCCGATGAACGGTCCCGAAGTGAAAGCCGATGGTTTGGGTGAGTTGCGACGTCTCACCGGTATGGTCTATAGCCAAGTGTCCACCGATGCTGCCACCATGTCTGATGCCACACTTGACAAACTGGACTTCGATGTCTCCTTTGAGAAACTGAGCGAATCGGAGATGAAGATTTGGGAAGTGTTCTTTGATTACAAAGATGAAGACACAGGAAAAGGACGTCGTATTGATCCATTGATTCTGGATCTCAACCGTGACGGTAAGTTCGATATCACCGGTGCGAATCAAGAAGGTAATGGTAAAATTGACGGAGATACCGTTCAGTTCGACATCGACCCATCTCGTCAATCCTGGAAACTGAACTCTCCAGGTCACCGTCCTGGTTGGTATGAGGGACGCAAGTCAAAACTGGTCGCACCAATTCCAAA
>CAKZLX010000614.1 GCA_937127265.1 uncultured Pseudomonadota bacterium | reverse complement strand
CAAACCAATTCCAATTGCCCCTTTGACATCGGCTAACCATTCAATCACTTTTGGGTGTGTGGGCAAAATCTCCAACGCCCGTTCCCAAACACCGTGCGCCTCGATATTGCGCTCTTGCTCCCGATACAAAATCCCAAGATTGATCAAACTTTGGACGTGATGTGCATTACCTTCTAAAATCGCCAACCAATACCCTTCCGCTCTCTCTTTGTTACCAAGCGCAACATTGGCAATGCCCAACTGCAAACGAACATCTTCAGACTGAGGATTAAATCTGAGAGCTTCCTCCCAAGCAGATACAGCACCGAACCAATCTTGAGACATTTGATGAGCAACCCCTTGTATGTTGCAAACCTGAAAGGAACGCGGCAACTGCTTCAATATCTCGATCGCTTGACTCCACTGTCCATTCTGTAACTCTGCCACAGCCTTTTCTAATGTTAACATAATATGCTTACCCTCTCGGAGATTACGGTCACGCAAACGACCTACTTCACAATAAGACTTGCTATATCCACCCTCATGATGACCTGCAATGAATCCCGTACATCATCCCAAGATTACAATCCAGCATCGGCAAGACGTTCTGCCTCTGACAAATAAAACGATGGTGCATCCAAGGCTTGAACACTCAAATCAAATCGGTGACCCACTTGATCAATGTGATCAGCGGGCAACGTGCCCAAAAATTCACCCCACATCGCACTAGAAACTGGAACCAAACCATCGTTGTATCCTTCTTGGGTTTCAATGTAGGCATGAGACAACAAAAAATAGGAGGATACGGTTTCACCATCGAGTTGCCCCTGACAAGACCACTGTAAATATCGACATGATCTACCCGCCCATGAAAAGTATTGAATACCGACAACATCAGCAACATCCTGATTGAATGTGATCATGTTTTCGGGCGTCATTTGTGCCAATTGCGCAGAGAATGAATCACCCGAGGTTCCAAAAAGTTCTGCGGCACCTGATACCAACGCATCAATAATTTGACCATCGGTAGGACCAGCATCGACAATTCCACTGAGTAAGCTAGCAATCGATGTACCATAGTGAGGTGTAGCAATCGTGGTAATCGAAGCGACTCGATGATCGTCATCTAGCATGGTTGCATAATATCGTGCGTCTAGTCCACCTTGTGAGTGGGCGATCAAATTGACTTTTCGCACCCCGGTTTGCAGAAACATTTCCTCCAAATGATCGCGCCATTGTTCAGCACGAACGGGTGTTGGATCAAAGGCAGACACTCCCTGGATTTCTGTTTTGTATCCGGCACCTGCCAAGGCTGCCTCTACACCGTTCCAATAATCAAAGACACTTAACAAGGTGTCAAATCCAGCAAGTCCATGCATAAAAAACAATGGATAGCGGGTAAATTTGGTATCGCAATTGGCCTGGCAATCAATTTCAAGTGTGTAGTCTATGGATTTCAAAGGATCGCTATTTCGCAAACCAATCAAAAACTCTCCACTGCTAGATTGTGAAAAAGAAAAGTCAGTCAAAGATTGCCAGTCCAAAATTGGCTCTCCCAATAAATTTTCAATCCGAATTTCCAATCCGTTATCGTCTTCATTGAAAGGTGGCGTATCCAAAAACAACTCCACAATCATACCTTCTCCAGCCGCACTAGCCTGCCACACTTCAGAACAGGGGGATAATCTGTCGATATATGTCTCATATAAAGGAAGAAATGATCGCTCTGGCAATTGTTCAAGCGACTCACAGGTCAAATCCACCGACCCCGTGTCTTCAAGGTGGTCATCGCCAGTATTGCTATTACCCGTGTCAGTAAACTGTCCATCATCGATCGATTCTTGCTTATCAGAGCAACCAATTGCTGTCATAACAATAACCATATACCACTCCATCATTTGAATAAACATTGTATAAGATTAGACGAAGAAAATCAACTGTACACTTTTCGTACATTTCACCAGTATATTATTTATCTAACGGACTATTTTTGTCCGAAATCATTCATATGAACTTGACTTCGAACAATATATATGCCATAATACAACTCAACCTCTTGTTATTGTTTTGCTTTCCAATACTCAATATTGAGACAATTTTTCATACAAAAAAAATTATACGATACAATCAAAATACCGTATTGATAAATATTTTTTCAAACCGAGATAGACAAAATCATAATGTTCATCTATACTAATAGTCCCACACAATACATTTCCATTTCACAATCTTCCTTGGAGCTTTACCTCTCATGATTCTTCTTGAAACACAATCCGTTGCCTTCGTGGCATACACCCTCCTTGATCTTCAGCAAACAACTATCCAAATCACAAGCAACTTCCGATATGTAAGAAATGATAACGGAACATTGGTCTCCTATGACCATTTACCACACCATGTAATGGCAGTACTTTGGGAGTCACATGGTTACAACCCTGAAAAACATGCAGAGTTACTTAAAGAGTCTGACTTCAAGACTCTCCAAAACTGCATTGTTCTCACCTTGGAGCAAGGAACCACCAAAAGTGGTGCACTTGCCTATCTACGAACAACGATCAAAAATGCACTCCATGACGCCATCAACCTCAACCATCGCGATGGCAGTTTGGTCACCTGTCCACACACCAATACTACAAGGCGTCGACGGTCAACAACATCTTTAGATTACACCTCTGATGACAACCTTTCTTTGGCCAACATCATCACTACTTCTCCAAAATCGATCGATACCTATGCTGAGACTATGGAGACAATCGACCTGGCCGACTTCTTCACTGTATTACCCCATCTGATTACTGCAAACCCTATGGTAATGAATAACACCAGTGTTATCCCCTCTCTCTCCTCAGCCAATTTGGTCCAATCATTGATGTACCAAATTGGTGAATCGTACTCCAAATACAATGTTGAAGTACCGATACTGACAGAAGCCTTACCGCGATGCTGGGAAAAGTCAAACCTTCC
>CAKZLX010000613.1 GCA_937127265.1 uncultured Pseudomonadota bacterium | reverse complement strand
AGTCTGAGCTTGTGCTTCAGCCTGTTCGGCCTCTTGCTCTATTAGTGCAAGACGCTCTTCCTCTACTTCAGCAGCGTCGCGTTCTGCTATCATCGCTAGGTGCTTCTCTTTCTCGATCCGCTCCAGTTCCCGCTCTCTGGGTCGATACTTATTTGCAAAAAGCACGGAGCGATCGAAGAGACGATCATAGATGCCCACTTCCTTGAGCACCTTGTCGCTCTCCATCTTCTTCTGCATCTCCCGCAACTGCTTGCCTGACATTCCACCGACTGAGGCAGTGGCGCCTGCGGCCGTGTCCGATGAATCGTAGGATTCCACACCGTTCTTTTCCAAGAATTTGCGTAGCGTCTCTTCTGCTCGGAAATGACTGCAGGGAGGCATAAGAGTGCAGATAGGGCAGCGCAGTGGAGGAGGTTTGGCATCCTCGATGGCTTTGAGCATGGCGAATCCCAACTGTCCAATGCCGTTGTGAATGTGTCCAGTTCCTCGAAACAGGTAATCCATCGCCGAGAGGGCAAACAGTGCCTCCGCATCGTGTGCAGTGGTTTGGATGGTGATTTGACAGACGGCATTGCAATATTCCACCATCGGTTCAAACTTGGTTAGTCCAAAAGACTCGAGCACCGACCACAGAGAGCGGTTCATCACCGACCAGAGTTTGGGGTATTTCCAGAATCGACCAAGGTGCCAGCCAAACCCGCTGAGATTGAACGGCGGGACCCTCGCGGCATCTTCAAACATCGGCCACAACACGTCGGCGATGCGCTCTTGGTAGGCAAAGAAGGCTTTGATCTCTTTTACAGGGGCATTCGGTAGGGTGCAAAACCGTTCAAGGGTCACCTTACGGTCGGGCGAGATAGCGAGGGACCAATCTTTGGTTCGAAAGTCGATGATGGGGTCGAGGGGCTCAAACTGGACGTCCATGTTGTGCTTGGCGATCCATTTGGTAAAGAGGCCCTGTTCATGAAAGCCTGAAAACAAGGTCGCACCAGCCTCAAAACCAAACTCGCCTTTGTGAAAGGTTCCCGCACAGCCACCTGGGTATTTGAGCATTTCGCAAAGGGCTACCGATTTACCTTGCTCTGCCAGATAGAGTGCTGCACCCATACCGGCATAACCCGCCCCGATAACGAAGGTATCGACTTCTGTTGTCACAACCACACTCCCTGTTTGTCTTGCTGTTTATATAGACCAGTTTGTGGGAGAGTCGAGTCTTAACTTTGCAATGTGTCGAGTACCGATTGGAGTTTTTGTTGGACACCACCGGCAACCTGATCCATTTCAGGGGTGTCGAGTATCGAAAAAAGGGACATGGGATCGATGATCGATACGGAGATGCTTTGATCGTCATTTTCAGAAATCACGACATTACAAGGAAGAAGGGCTCCGATGCTTGGCAAGAAAGAGAGAGCTTGGTGGGCGATTTGTGGATGACAGGCACCCAAAATGACATAGGGTCGTTCGGCTTTGTCCAGTTTTGCCTTCATGGTCGCTTGGATATCGATGGTGTTGAGCACACCAAACCCTTGAGAGGCTAGTGCCACTGTGGTATCTTCGATGACGGTTTTGAAATTACGATTGTTGATGGTAGTGTGTAAGGTGAAAGTGCTTGGGGTGAGGTTGGGGATTGCCATGGGGTATTCCTAATGATTCGATGGTGGGATGACTGTTGGGTATATATCTCTTTGGGGTATTCTCAAAGATATTTAATCGGTGTTTAAGTGGGATTGTTGCCTTCACCACGACAGCGCTTCGAACAATATACCACATTCTCCCAGTCGCGTTCCCACTTCTTGCGCCAAGTAAAAGGACGCTGGCAGGTTGGACAGACTTTCGTTGGTAGATTGGCTTTGCGGTTGGAGCTTCGACCTGACTTGTTTCGACCTTTGCTCATGGTGTTGGAGACTCCAGCATCACCCAGATTTCATTGTGGCGAAAGGGTGGTGGTAGTGATGGGGGATTGTACTGGGCAATCCAGTCGTAGGTATCGGCGGAGAGGTTTTGACCTTGCATGGCTTTTTGCATCTTGGTCCACTCTTTGGCAAGACGTTCTTCGGTTGCCCATCCACCAAAAGACCATACGGCGACCGTTCCCCAGTTTTGAGACTGTATTTGCAAGCGGTCGGTCTGCGGGGTGGGTAAGCCTTTTGCAACAGACTCTTTGGGCATCACAAAGGCCATCGTGAAATCGGCATCGTCTGGATTTTCCACCAGTACGGGTGCGGTCATCGCCACCTTTTCGGCTTCCTTGTTGCCCCCAAAGATGTAATTGGCAATGATGCGGAAACCATTTCGTGTCCCCTCTCTGTATTCACCTTTCAGCTTGGTCGATGCCAGCATGACCGGTTCATAGGTTCGAATCTCCAATTGGCCCGTCTTTGAAACGAGGGTGTATTGTGGTTTCTCCAGTCCAAAGACCGAGCGAGAAAGGACTGCCAGTGCAATCAAGACGGCAACACCAATGATGATCGATAGTGTTTTCATAGTACTCTCCTGTTTGGGTAATTG
>CAKZLX010000612.1 GCA_937127265.1 uncultured Pseudomonadota bacterium | reverse complement strand
GGTCCTTGGTTGATTAAATAAATCAGTGGGGCGGAAGTGTTGATACCTTCGTTCCAACCCACTTTTGGAAAGTGAACCGCCGATTCAATGACCGCTGGACGGACGATGCTAAACGGTAAGCCCGAACGACAGAGAATTTGTTCTCCGATCGATTTGGTGTAGGTGTAGATGTTGTGCCAACCCCAAAACTGCGCTCGTTCAGTTCCTTCTACCACCAACTGATCTTCCACAAATTTTCGTTCAACTCGTCTTAATTCATTGGCTAAGGCTTTTCCGCGGGTGGGTTCCCCTTTGTTTTTGAGGTTGCTCTTGGCAAGGTCTAAGAAATCAGATTGTCGGAAGGCATCTTTGGCACGGCGTTTGGCGTGGGTGACCATATCCATACATTCTTTGATCTCTTGGTCGGGATCCCAGTGTTTGACATCGAGCGTGTCGGCTTTTGGAAAAGGAAACGATAAGGGGTCGATTTCGTCTACTTGTCCCGTTCTATCTCCGGCGACGTAGCAGGTGGAGGTGTGAAGAAACTTGATGTTCCCCAAGTCTTTGGCGAGTGCAACCAAGTTTTGCATTCCAAAGGCGTTGACGTCCAAGGACTTGTCCAATGGTGGATTGAAGTCGACTACACCACTAGAATTGACCAAAATGTCGACATTACCTCGCAGTTGGTCACGAATCTCATCAGAGATTCCACCAAACGGATTGGTCACGTCCCCATCAATAGCCGTTACTTTTTCGTTGAGAAAATTCATGTAGGCATCTTTGGGGTGTTGCTGACGCAGAGGGTCAAATGCACCAGATGTGGCGACTTCTGTCAGAAAACGTTGCTCAGAACTTTGGCGAACTGAACCATCAGACCGTTTGCGAGACCGAACGACCATGTAAATGTGTTTGATGTCAGGGAAGTGAGCCAACACTAAGGACATCCAGACTTTGCCAAGAAATCCAGTGCCACCATAGAGCAAGATGGTTTTGTCTTTGAGTTGGGCGGTTACATTCAAATTGGTTGTCATAATCTTTCCTGTCTTTGGATCAATCTATCCACGAAAGGTCGAGTGTTGGTATACGCTGCGGTGGTTTATTCTGCGTTGTCTTCATCGGTGACTTCGACATCGGCCAGCATCAACGGACAAATACGGAAGCAAGTAATTGAGGGGTCTTGGGGTGCTGTTTCTTTGGCCTTCCGAATTGCCTCTTGCATCGTACGAGCTGTTTCATAGCCTAAGATTTTAGGGATGTACTCGTTGTCAGCACCGACGACAATTACACGATTACGGTGTTTACGACCATTTTCTCCCCAATACCACATGTAAAATGGATGTGTCGGGTGGTAGGCATTTCCTGAACGGTACATTTGGATATAGGCAGGGTTACGTGAGAATTCCTTTTCAAATCGCTTGTGTAGTTCCATCGCATCGCGAGTTTGTGGAAGTAATTTGTGGAAGAATTCAACGTAGGCGAGATGTTGTTCTTTGTCGAACTTGTCAGTACAAGGGTGGGTGATGATGATCGTACCGCCTTTTTTCAACAACGGAGCACCGCGGTGAAGATTGAACAAATAGCCTTCTGCCATGACGGAAACCAACAGTGGGTTCAAGAATGCACCGACATTGTATGGAGAAATATAGGGGATTGGATAGATGACGATGTCTGACTGTCCTTTGACTGGAACGGCCAACTGTTGAAAGCATTTTTCAAGGATCAATTTGTGTACCGCCTCAGTCTCACCAGCATGGACTGCAATCACACCGTAGGGAGCGGGTACTTTTTCAAAAATAGCTTGGCGAGCAGGCTGGGGGAGCATCTTTAAGGAGCGAATCAGTCCTTTCATGCCCAACTGTTCCATTGGGGTTAAGTCATCTTCGTTTTTGCCCAAAAAGTCGAGAGGTTTGGCAAACATGCGGTTGTTAATGGTACTTTCGATGTGAAAGACATCAATTTTTTCATTGATAAACCGTCCAATTGATTCCATTGCAGAGGCTAGTGCACTAGACTCTTTATCGGTAAAGTTGGGGTCCATGTAGGATTTGGTTTTACGCAAAGTGCCTGGATTGTGGTGGGCTTTGAGTGTTTTGTATCCAGCCAACCCAGTTCCTACAGATTTGAAGCCACCGTTCATGGGGACAAAGGTGAGGTTCAAATAAATCAGCAGATCGCTCTTTGCAGCACGGGCATTGATCTCTACGTCATATCCTTCTTTGGTGGTGCCCAAGTGTACCATTCCATCAGGCAATTCGGCATCGTGGTTGTAGAGACGGTCGGGTGCATAAGCATTGTAGATCCGATCACCAACGATGTGACGGATTTCTTCTTCCTTCATCGGACGGTGAAAAGCAGTGGCAATGACCATTTCGACGTCATCAATCGCATAGTCTTCGAGCATTTCCAAGACCACTTCCAGCATTTGCTGACGTACATCAGGTTTTGCCATTGGAGGGAGTGGCATCGACAGATCGTCAATGGCGATGGTGACTTTCATGCCTGGTTTTAATTTGGCAAACAACGGTTCACTATTTTCAGGATGGTTGACCGCATAACGTATGGCGGCTTTGACATCATTGAGTGGTTCCATCGGTGGTTTAGGGTAGATGACCCGTGTGCCAATTGGCAGATCGACTTCGACCAATTGGTCTCCACTAAACAAGACACGTGGTTTGGATTGGTGGTTGATGGTGACAACACAGGGATGATTAGACATGGTGATTTCCTTGATGTGTTTGTACGCAGAAAGTGTGGATTAGTGATTGGAATGGGATTTGCGGAATGAACCGGGTGGCTCATTGTTCAAATCCAAAATCGGCCAACGGTAGGCTTGTGCCAATCTTTTGAGTTTACGAGAGGGATTGATGCAAAAGGCATGACCGA
>CAKZLX010000611.1 GCA_937127265.1 uncultured Pseudomonadota bacterium | reverse complement strand
CGTTATATCCCGTGTCGCTGTATCACAAGAAACATCCCTTGTTAAAGAAGGTGGGCAAACTTTTGATATGATGATCGTGAAAGGAGAGTATCTTACCGAGTTTCAAAAGAGCATGCAGAAAAAAGAATTGCAAACGATTGCCGATGGTATTCAACGGCTGGATGTATCTCTTCGAGACTCTTGGGTGAAGCGTGTAATTGGGGTGTTGCAATTACCATTTATGGCGGCAGTCTTGTCATTGACGTCGTTGTTGGATTTTGGCGACTCCTTGTTGGCATTTTATAAACTTTCCATGTGGGGGGTTGAAGCGACAACCTTTGCTCTGTCTACCTTGATTTTCTTTGGATATCCGTATTGGGCAAAGCACAAAGACAGTGGGGTTCCCTTTGGTATCAGTCTTCGAAATGTAGGGCTTTCTTATGTTTTAAGTTGGATGATGTCTTTTGGTTGTACTTTGATTTGGAAATACAGTCATGATGTGCCAGATCAATTTGATGCGGTTGGCGCCCCTTTGTTTTTGATGTTTTTCTTTACATCGATTTTCATTGCGGCATTCAAAGGGGCTTTTGAAACAGATACCTAATTGTTTTGACTGTGACATGATGTTTCAGCCCAGATCCATTTAAACCCAGATCCATTTAAACGCAGATCAGTTTAGGGACAGATCTGTGAGTACTCGTCATCCTCGCCCTCTTCGTCAATGGCAATCAGAATGAAGAGGGTGGCTATGGGAAATGGTTACACTGCAAACGAGAAAATCGCAGGGTGTTCTGGGTGTGGGGAGTTGTAGATTTCGACAATCACCAATTCACCATGGACAGCACGTCGTATTCCGATTTGCCATGTATCAATCCAATAAGTACCGTTGTCTAAACAAACAATATCCCAGTCCATTGATCGCACAGTTCCTGGTACCGACGGTGTCAGATAAAACTTAACAGTTTCTGGTTCGGTATCGACAAGGGTTATGGTCAGCGCACGTTTTGTGTCACTACCGATAAGACTGAACATAAAATCTTTGTTTGCAATCGTGAGTGCCAACTGATCCTTGTTATCGAAGAGTGAGATACGACAAGCAGGTAGATGTGTTGACTCTGCTGGGGTGGAATTCGAGGGTGTGTTCTCTGACACTATGGTTTGTACATTGCCCTGATTTTCGATATGATTCTTTTGGACTAAGGTCGTTATTTGTTGAAGGAGAGTTTCTTGCCAAGTGTTTAGGTGGCTTTGTAGGTTAGCCAACAAGTCTGTTTGGAGTGTGATAACGTTCTCTGTTTGTGGAGAGATGGTTTGTTGCAAGGTGTTGAGTTTTTCATCCACATTTGCCAAGACACTGGTCATTTTCATGTCGAGCAGGTCATGAAGAAGAGTCTGTTGGTGTTGTAGTTGCTCGTCTAGGTACTGTGTGAGAATGGGCATCTCTGTCGAAGAGAGGTCTGTTCTAGCATCTACATTCGGTACTTCCACCACGCTAGCATGGCTGTCTAGGGAATCTGTGGGGGGCAATACTGCCCTTGCTAAATCCTGTTCAGTGGTTTCGACGGATGGATTGAGAACTGTCGATGATTGCTCTTGTATGACCTCGACTATTGTGGCATCAATAGTGGTATCTTCCTCCGTTCCTTTCGATGATGTGGATATTGTGAGATCTTGCGTGCCTGTTCCTTCCTCGGTTGGCGTTTGAGCGTTTACCAAATCGACATTGGTTTGGGTGTTTGGAGTGTCGTCTACTTTGTTTGTTGTGATTTCACTGATCTCACCATCAACTTCATTGACCTCACTATCAAGAAGACTCTCTGTAGTGTTGTGTGTATCTCTAGTGCTGGTTGAAACGGAGTGGATGATGTTTTCTACGGTTGCATGTTGATTGTTCAACGCCGGAGATTCTAAGGCACGTGTTTGATCTGCCAAGTTGTCCATAGCCAGAGTGACTTGGGTGTTTTTTGAAACCTTTGTTGCCTTCGATACGCTTTTAAATGTATCATCAGATAATCTTTTTCGAGGTGCACTCGGTCCACTTATCAGGACGGTGTAAGGGGAAGGACCAAACAATTGATGTATTTCAGGAGATTTTGGAGGTGGTGGGGCAATTACCGGTCTTCTGGGTAATTTATTCTTGTTCTTCTCCACTGGCTTCGTTGTGTCTTTGTCAACAGTGGTTGGTTGTGTATCAACTTTGTCGGCTGTATGGGGTTGACGGTCATCAGAAGTATTGTGTGTGGCTGTATAGTTATCTCCGGTATCGGTACAAACTGGCAAGGGTTGAGGGGTATTGTCAGTCTCTTGTTCTTTGTCTGGTCCGTTTTGCACGGCGACATTTATTGCCTGCTTCGTCTCAATCGTTTCAGTGGTTGCAACAGCCTTGGGAATAGTGCTGATGCCAAGCGTATCTAACAGGTCAGCCCCCTTTGCTTCCACAACGGGTATTTTGTCTGCTGTATCTGAGGGTGAAACCTTGGGATTGTGTTTAGATGGAACGTCTTTCTTGTCCGCTGCCTTCTTTTGAATAGGGATAGTTGTCTGCTTGGTTATTGGTGCTTTTGGTTGTGTGACTCTAGAGGGGTTCCAGCCTTGAAATTTGTTGTAATCAATACTGTACAATAAGTACCGAGAGAGTGTTCCAGCATGTTCAAATTCGACTGTGTTTTGATAATACAGTTCGCTCAATTGCTCGATATCCCCTTCGGTTTTGTTGATCTTCTGTAAATATGAAGGCAATCGTCGTTTAAGTTGCTCTTTGTAGTCTTCGGTCATGCCTTGTTCTGCGTGCTTCAATTGCAGGTTGGTGATGTAGGCACAGCGTTCCATATAACTGAGATATTCTTTGGCATTAGGCCCATTATTGACCTCTTTTTCGTAAAAC
>CAKZLX010000610.1 GCA_937127265.1 uncultured Pseudomonadota bacterium | reverse complement strand
AATCCCAAACAACAAACCCATCTCTCGCCAATGTCTGTCTATTCGGGTTGCACGGTACAACATCCAAACACCACCACCAACCATCAGCGGATTGAGTGCTCTCCAAAATCCCATTCGGTTCCAGTCAAAGGTTGACAGATTAAAGACATCGAGTGCCGCCCGTGTATGAAAGTCTTCTGGACTGGCAAAATAGGTTTGTTGAGATTGCAAGTTCCATTGTCCCCAACCCAAGACCAATCCAACCAAGGTGCAGGCCACTATGGCCAACTGAAACCGTCTTTGTTTTAGATGGGATAGATAGCCCAAAACAATAAAGGGTAAGAGAATAGCCCAATAAAAGTTGTAGATTCCAGCAAAACAATAGGCGAGGGGTAACCAAAGCCAGTGTAGACTGCTTTCTCTAGATGGATTGACCAGGCGATGGAGAATACCCCAAAACAGAAAGATGGGAAACAAGGCAGACTTTTCGATGGTATACCAGTGAATGTCACGAAAAACATGCAACTGTGCGCCCAAGAGAAATCCAATGACCCACTTTTGCCATTCTTTTGCAGGGAGACCTTGATCACTGTCTAGCCAAAATATGACTGCCAGTACATTCAACATCAAATGCAAGAGCATCTGAATATTAAAAGCGACAACAGTAGGGACAAAAAGATGAATTAGTTCGGTTAGCCATAAATGTCCGATGTGCACACCAATTAACGGTAGTCCTGTGTCTTGAAGGGGCATATCCGGATTCGTCCACCACAAGTGATGCACGCCATGCTCAAAGAACAAGAGCGAACCTTCTTTGTCAATTGTGGGATAGGCTCCGATGACCACCTGTTGTAAAGTCGCTATCCAAGGTGCTGTTAGGACACTGATACCACCTACGACCACAGCAATACGCACCTTCCAGTCCTTGGCTCTATAGGTTTGTCCCTCTTTTTGTTTGGGTCTATACAAGCGATAGGCTATGAACAAAAGGAAAAGTCCGATGCCGATAGACAATAAATAGTCCAATGTGCTTGGGACAAACAGAACTTCTCGATTGGATATGGGAGGACCACCAGTCATGACACATCCATTAACCGATGATTTACTGAAATGGTACGATGCCAATAAACGAACCTTACCTTGGCGAACCATTCGGACTCCCTATCGGACTCTGGTCTCGGAAGTGATGCTACAACAGACACGCGTTGACACTGTCATACCGTACTTTGAGGCATTTATGGAACAATTTCCCACCGTGGAAAAGTTGGCCGAAGCCGATCTGGACAGTGTCTTGGCGATGTGGTCAGGGCTTGGGTATTATTCTCGGGCTCGAAATCTTCACAAAGCGGCCAAACAAGTGGTCACCCTCGGCTCTTTTCCCGATACCCTAGTGGAGATTCGGAAACTCTCTGGGGTTGGAGAGTATATCGCTGGAGCGATTGCCTCGATGGCGTTTGATTTGGATGTGGGTGCGGTGGATGGCAATTTACACCGAGTACTCAGTCGTATTTTTTGTGATGGTGGAGACCGTAAAAGAATGTGGACTGTCATTGAACCACTGTTACCCAAAGGGCGCTGTGGTGACTTTAACCAAGCCTTGATGGATTTGGGTTCGGGGATATGCAAAAAAACGCCTGTTTGTTCCTCTTGTCCAATCCAAAAACATTGTCGGTCTTTTAAGGAAGATAAAACCGATCAGTTCCCAGTAAAGGTCAAAAAGAAAGCACCCAAAAAAGAGTTCTATGTTGCCTTGTTGATTCGACACACAGACAATGCTGAAAACTTGTGGATGGGGCAACGGGCTCCAGAAAAATTATATGGTGGGATGGTTGAACCTTGTCTGTTGGTCGATACCCCTGATGAACCGGCGGATATATTGACTTGGATTACCCAATACACCAACCTCCCGACTGAGGAGGTTCAATGGTTTGATAAAGGCTGTTTTGTGCATGTTTTAACCCACAAGAAAATGAATGTACGAGTCTTTGAGTGCATCCTGGACAATGTGAACAAGGATTGGTTTACAGACACAACCATTGAGCCTTATGTGGAAATGAGGTGGTTAACCCCAGCCGAACGAAAATCTGTCGGTCTATCCACACTGGCACAAAAGATTATCGAGCAGTCTAAGAATGGTCAACTGTCCTTGTTTTAAGAGGTGTCAGTGTCGATTT
>CAKZLX010000609.1 GCA_937127265.1 uncultured Pseudomonadota bacterium | reverse complement strand
GGTTAAACCACACTAAAAACGAATCTGTTATGCGTACCGACAACCACACGATGACCATCCTAGACTCACCTTCCTTTCACCAAGTCACCATTCAAAATTAGGTTTTGAAACTGTCATCCCAATTTCCCATCCAACACCTGATGAACATTCTAGACTTCGTAGCCACCAAACACAAGGAAACGATAGACATCATCGAGAGGCTACACCCAACGACGGGCATGCTTACTGTAATGCATCCGAGCGCTACGGTCATTGATTTCAAACCATAAACAACTTCAACACCCTCAATCAAACGATGGTATGGACTGGTTATTGCCCTCAAACACCACCCGCCCATCAGGATAAAAAATGACAATCGGTAAATGTTCTGTGCGACCCATACGAACCGTCATCCAAGTACCACTGCGAATACGTTCATTGCCATCGGGTAAAGCCAGCACTAGAGAACACGAATCCACCATGTTTTGATTGCGGATTTTATAGGCGTTCGGGACCCGAATTTCATCAGATTGACAGAAAGCCCTAAATTTTGGTTCCGTTGGAGGATGGATGATCACCTGAAATCCCAACATCGTCGCTTCCTGATGGGCAAAAGCATCGGCTCCCAGTGCATCACCATGTTGTAGATGGGTATAGCCATGATGCAATAGTATCTCCAAATAGATGGCAAAGTTGTGTTTTTGCTGGGTGGTCAGTTTGTGCGCATATCGGGTTCCAGTCATGGTTATCACGGTTGAAAAGAACATTGTTTTGGCCAGTGTCAAGAAGTTATGTCAAGAAGTTATGTCAATAATGTATGAAATCATCGAACGGATTCGTCAAATGATGAATCCAAATAAATCCATCAGTTTGATGCAAGGAGAAACGGATGACCTATACAATACCGGACAGCAAGCAGTCACGACTATACCATTTTGTCTATGCAGATCCCGATGATATCTTTATGGTCACGGACTGCTTTCACGCCATTAGTCGTTATGTAGACCAAGTGGGTCGCTATCACCAAGAATTTGGTGTGCTGGCCAAAGCCTCACTGGAGTTGTTTGGTTGGGGACACCTCCCACTGACACAAGCGCTAGGAAACCCAGCGGTCGATCGAAAAACGTTACTAGATGAAAGAAGCAAAGATGGCGATGGCGAGGTAGTTCACTCTTTACGTTATTATTGGGAACTTAGAACAGGTCTCATCAAACTGCCTTTGACTTGGGAGAGACCAAACATCTTGGTAGGCGATACGATGTGCCATTCACATTTTCGACGTCGAGATTGGGGAAAACATCCAACCTTTGCTAAAAAACCATACTTCGCATTGGCTAGACAGTTGCGCGAACATGACAGAGCAATGATGAAGACTGTGCTCGATTTTGATGCCGCATTGGTTTCTGTCTATGGTGCTCCTACTAAGGCACATCTGACCGTTGGTGAATTGTTGGCACACAACCCCAAAATAGGCGATCATTTCTTTTGCCCTTGGGACATGATGTAGTCAACGACGGACGTACCTTTCCGCTTGCGAAGGTAACTTTTTACGGTAAGCATTGGGTCCTAAGTACCAAATGGTTAAGGCGTTTTGACTGACCAAGATGGCAAAATAATCGTTTTGACGACGAATACCCGGAATGGTCGAAACAACATTGGAGGCTTCAATCTGTGCCCAATCCCCCTCTTCATCGATTACCGGTCGTAAATTGGACGGTAAGGGGACAACTTGGTACTTGGCCGAAAAAGACAAGTCAGCATCCATGACCCGTTTGTAGCGACCTTTGGAAAAACGCCAAGTCTTAGGCAATTCCAAGGGTTCAAAATTAATGGGTACCTCCATTGGCAACTCGACACCTTTCTCGTACAACACATAGGCATCCAATATCCACTCCCCCTCAATGGCTTTGGTCACTTTTGAAAGATCTGTGGGGATTGGTTCTGGAGACTTGGGTTCTTCTACCTCTTGTGGCTCTGTTTCCACAACAGTTACAGGTGGTGGCTCTGGGTCTGTGGAGGGTTTCTCGACCTTTTTCTGAACCTCTTGGGGAGGCTCAACGCTTATGTCCACAGATTGGGACTCTGCAACGGGTGGCTCCACTTGAATGACTTGTTTGGCAACGTCTTTGGGCGGTGACACTTTTTTCTTTGGCGCCACTGGAACAGGCACCTCGACAATCCGTTCAACTTCCCGTACGCGTTCGACTTCTCTAACCACTGTTTCTGTAATGATGCGCTCTTGAACAATGGTTTCTGGTTCGGCTTGTGGAACCTCCTCAGGCAAAAAATTCAATGTTGCCCACAACCATTGTGCCCCACGAATCATCACAATCAGGCCAACCACTCCACCAACAATACGAATGAGTGTTCGTACACCGGTCGAGATCTGTTCTCGTTGTGCTTTGGCTTCACGATCTTCCTTCACCTGTTGTTGCTGTGTGGCTTGCCGTTCTCGTTCAATGTCTCGGATCGCCTGTTCGACAAATTCGTCTGGAATATCGAGTTCTCGACCAACTTTTTGTACATCTGCGACTGAACTGCGGTTGTCTTGCTCTAGCTTTTTGGCTTCTGCCATTAAATTAGTTGCTTCACGTTTTCTACGTTTTGTCATTGCTATACCTGCCAGTTGTAATTTTGCCATTGCCAAATCATGATTCATAGACAAACCCAAACGAAGTGCTTTACGAAGATACTTTTCTGATTGTGTGATATTAGTTTGGCTCAACATAATACCATGTAAATAGTTGTAATATCCTTGTTGTTTTTTAATTAAAGCTCCTTCAGGATTTTTTATGTAAGCCAACCATTTTTGTGCTCCTGGGAAATTCTGCTTACGCAACTGCATGAATGCAAGTAATATAAATTCATTTTTAAAATAGAACAATACAAAAATACCCGCCAAAAGCAATATAGAAATACCATTCATTATATTTCCTAACGTGAATTCGTAAATAGACCAAAACCCTATAAGAGTTCCTAAAGCAAGTTTTATATTTTTATGAAACATATCTGTCTTAAATTGATTGAAATTGAGATGCAAAAATACATTTTCTGAATAAATACAGGAGATTATCCTTACTTTTTATAATACTTTAAGTGCTTTAAGTAAGCTAAAGTTCCTAAAACTATTAAAATACCTAAAGAATAATAAACAGATGTTGGGGTAATTACTTTATCTCCACTTGCATAAGAATGCAATCCAGACAAATAAAAGTTAACCCCAAAGTACGTCATCATGATTGCATAAAACGCAATGATAGACCATAAATTAAATGTATATCTACTTCGCAAACCAGGTATTAAGCGCATGTGTAACACAAAAGCATATACCATGATCGAAATTAATGCCCAAGTTTCTTTTGGATCCCAACCCCAATAACGTCCCCAACTTTCGTTAGCCCACATACCACCAAGAAAGTTTCCAATGGTTAACATAATTAACCCTATAGTTAATGCCATCTCATTAATTGTAGTAATTTCTTGAAGCGTTAAAGCTATTTTCTTTTTGTTTTTTTTATTAGTTAATATGTAAAGAAAAAGTGCAAAAACACCCAATATCATTCCTA
>CAKZLX010000608.1 GCA_937127265.1 uncultured Pseudomonadota bacterium | reverse complement strand
TACAATACAATAGTTACCAATCGATTGGAGTATGAAGCTAGATGATGATATTTCTACAAAATCTATGGATGGTTCTGTTGGAACTGTCACCATGGTTACTGTTTGGTACCGCCTTGTCCAGTCTGTTACACAAACTCTTGCCTCCAAACTGGATTGAACGACAGTTACATGGCAAGTGGGGTGTGTTGAAATCTGTACTGTTTGGAATTCCACTACCCCTCTGTAGTTGTAGTGTCATCCCGACTGGACTTGGATTGGAAAAACAAGGTTCTAGCAAAGGTGCAACAGTCGGTTTTTTAATCGCCACACCCCAAACAGGTGTCGACTCCATTGTGGTATCCGCTAGTTTTTTAGGTTTGCCCTTCGCATTATTTAAAGTTGGTGCCGCCTTACTCACCGGAATGATCGGTGGGTTATGGGTCGAAAAGGAATTTCCGACTGAACGTACCCCATCAACAACCACCAACAGTTCCTCTAACCGTACTTGGTCGGATGCACTGGAGCACGGTTTCGATGTTTTACGCAGTATTTGGCGTTGGTTGGTGATTGGAATTCTCTTGTCCGCGACCATCTCAACCTTCATCCCTGCCGACGGGATGGGTACATGGATCAACCAATACGCTTGGGGATCATTTGGGGCTTCCTTGTTGGCTTTGGGTATTTCCGTTCCTCTTTATGTCTGTGCAACCGCTTCTGTACCGATTGCCGCCGCCTTGGTACAAGGTGGTTTACCCTTGGGTGCCGCATTGGTTTTTCTGATGGCGGGTCCCGCGACCAATGTCGCCACCATTGGAGCCGTACGAGAAGCACTGGGAAATCGCATTACCACTATCTATTTAAGTACAGTCATTGTCGGTTCACTGTTACTCGGTACCTTGTTTGATGGCGTCTTGGACACCACTCTCACTCACGCCCATGCCCATGAACACCAAACCTGGTGGGCACAAGGCAGTGCTGGCGTGTTATTACTACTCATTGCCTACTTTGCTTATCAGGAGTTTACCATGTCCAATCAAGAAACAACCGACACCATGCAAACCGTTGCCGTTGACGGCATGACCTGTAATGGATGTGTCAATCGCCTCCACAAAGTGCTCAGTCGCCTAGAAGGTGCGACGGATGTCGTAGTCACCTTGGAGCCAGGAGAAGCCAAAGTCGATGGTGCAGTATCGCGAGATAGCATCGTCAAAGCGATTGAAGGTGCTGGCTTTGATGTCGTTGAGCGGTCTTGATGTTTGATCTCAATGCCAGTCATATCTTTGTTTGTGTAGTCGAAGAGCAAGGGTTCACTGCTGCCTCTCAAAAATTAGGTATCCCCAAGCAAACCATCTCACGTCGAATCAACGAATTGGAAGAAACATTGGGAGTACGATTACTCGAACGGAGCACCCGAAAAATTCGGATGACTAGTGTAGGTGAACTGTTCTTTTCTCATGCCCAACAGATTGTACACACTGCTGAAATGGCCGAAGAAAGTGTTCTCCAAACCAAACTCGAGCCCTCTGGCACCTTGCATTTGGCAACCTCGCACCTATTTTTGGAACTGACCTTACAAAGGGTGATCTTAGAATACATGAAGTGCTATCCCAAAGTCACCATTGAAGTGACCCTTGCCGATAGTCGTTTGGATTTGTACAACCAAAATATCGATGTTGGATTTGTGGTCGGACCACTCAAAGACTCATCGGTCATCAGCAAGCGATTGGCCAACACCTGGCTCAACTGTTTGGCATCGCCACTGTATTTAGAAACCCACGGTCGCCCCGAAACGCCAAAAGACTTACAAAAGATGCCGGTGATCATGTATACCGAGCCCTTGTATGGTCCAAGCAACATTTGGCACTTTGAGACCTGGAAGGATGGCCCGAACGGCAAGAGCACCCAAGATGTAACCTTGGATGGCCCTTTACACACGCCCTCTTTTTGGTTAGCACGAGAAGCGGCACTCCAAGGCTTAGGGGTCGCCAAACTACCCAGTTCCATTCTGCATCACGAAATTAAAACGGGACAATTGGTCGATGTTTTCGAAGATTGGAGAATTGTAGAGACCACACTCTATGCCATTTTTCCCAGTCGTAAAATGCTCAGTCTACCGGTGCGTACTTTTCTCGATCTCCTCGATAAAGCGATGCCACAAACCCAAACGGAACGTCCCTCCTCACAACAGATTCAAGACAGTCCCTTACGAGTACATCCACCGCGACTTG
>CAKZLX010000607.1 GCA_937127265.1 uncultured Pseudomonadota bacterium | reverse complement strand
TTTACCACCGCCAACACCCCCTCAGTCGCCAAAGATATTGCGATGACACTTCATCAGTTTGTACAGTTTCAGAAAGCCTACGGGCATCCTGCCGATGCACTGCGACAATCACATGGATGGGACATCTGGAGCCAACAATGGACCGATTGGTCAGGAAAGCCCTTTCCAGTCCACCTGTATGATCTGGCACCGACAATGGACCTTCTTCTACAACAGTTACACCGTCAACCGCAATCACCGTTGGTCGTTTCACACATTGCCATTCAAGTCTTGTGGTCAAGTGGACTGCTGGATCTTGCTATCCATGAAACGGAGGAAGTTCTACCGATTGACGACGCCGGTCGATGGGCGCTTTATCAAATCCAACAAGAAACTGAACTTTCGGCAACCGATATTACGCGAAAGTTGCAGGCTTTCTTTGAACGCAAAATAGATTGTGACCCTTGTCCACTCCGTCCGTGGATCTGGGGACACACACCTTTATTGTTTGAGTAAGGCAGTCGCGGATGGAATAACTAGTCGATTAAAATCAGTTTCTGCTTGGCTTCCACCAAAGCACCTGACTCTACATAAATCTCGGTAATCGTACCTGACTTAGCGGCCTTTAGTGGGTTTTCCATCTTCATTGCCTCAACGATGATGATCACATCCCCTTTTTCGACAGTCTGTCCCACTTGACAACAGACCTCTACAATACGACCGGGCATTTTGGTGACCAACAACCCTTCACCCTCACCACTGACCATCCGCAGAGACTTTTTACGTGGGTCGACGACATTCAATAAGAAACGTTCACCTTCCACACCAACTTCCCAATACTCACTGTGTTTGGCCAATCCAACTTCATGACTTTTGCCCTCTACCAATAAGTGAACGGAATTGGAAAGATCTTTTTTCTCAACGAAGACCGATTTCCCATTTTGGGTAATCAAATAGCCTTTTTCTTTCTTTTCAATATCAAATATCTTGTTGATACCGTCTATTTCAATTTCATAGGTCATCGATAACTCCATTTCCACTTGGATGTTGCTTGGGGTTGTGAAGGTGGTTTTGTGTTCAAATCGGTTTCAAACTGGGCGATGAGAGCTGCTAGCTCTGCCACGGCCAAGTGATTGGGTTGTGGTGCCAGTGCTTCCATCTTAGCAGGAGTTAAGAATCCTGTGTCATATTCACTCGATAAAAACTCGGGATCATCCAATAAGGCTTGAAAAAATGGAATCGTGGTTTGAATCCCTTGCACCCGATATTCACTGAGGGCACGTCGCAAACGACCAATCGCCGCTTCACGATCTCGACCCCAAACAATTAATTTGGCAATCATGGGATCGTAGTAGACACTGACTTCATCCCCCTCCAAGACCCCAGAGTCCACCCTTACCCAAGCCCCCGATGGCTCCGAGTACTGTGCAATTTTACCCGGTGACGGTGCCCAGTTGTTGGTGGCATCTTCAGCATACACTCGACACTCCAAGGCATGGCCATGAATCTGCAAATCGGATTGTTGGACAGACAGTGGTAAACCTGCCGCCACCCGTAATTGCTCGTGTACCAAATCAAAACCGGTGATCATCTCGGTAATCGGATGCTCCACCTGCAATCGGGTATTCATTTCCAAGAAGTAAAAGGACTGGTCATCTCCCAATAAAAACTCTACGGTTCCCGCACCTACATAATTAACTGCATGAGCCGCTTGGACAGCCACCTTGGTCATCGCATCCCGAACTTCTGGACGAATGACAGGACAAGGGGCTTCTTCAACCACCTTTTGGTGGCGACGTTGGATGGAGCAGTCCCTTTCAAAAACGTGCACCACATTGCCATGGGCATCTGCCATCACTTGCACTTCGACGTGACGGGGTTTGACAACTCGCTTCTCCATGTAGATGTCACCATTCCCAAAAGCATTGACTGCTTCAGAGTGGGCACGGTGAAAAGCTTCCGGCAACTCTTCAGCACAGGTGACCTCACGCATCCCTTTACCACCCCCACCTGCGGCGGCTTTCAACATGACAGGATATCCAATCGTCTCGGCTATTTCCAGGGCTTCCTCAGCCGTCGGAATGGCTGTTGAAACACCAGGCACCGTAGGTACCCCCGCACTTTCCATCTTTTGACGAGACTCCGTTTTGGAACCCATGATGGTAATGGCGTAGGGATTCGGTCCCACCCAAATCAATCCAGCATCTTGCACTTGTTGGGCAAAGGTGGCATTTTCAGACAAGAAACCGTATCCTGGATGGATCGCATCGGCTCCAGATTGCTTGGCGACCGCCAAAATCTTTTCGGCAACCAAATAAGACTCTGCACTGACGGCACCACCAATGTGATAAGCCTCATCAGCATAACGAACGTGGGGGGCACGCGCATCAATGTCCGAATACACGGCAACGGTACCCAATCCCAGTTCGCGACAAGCCCGCATCACACGTAGAGCAATCTCACCGCGGTTGGCAACCAATACTTTTGTTATTCCAGGTAATGTTGGAGACATGACAACCCTCTTTGATTTCACAATGGCGATTCTTTCACCACTATTTTCCACTAACGTTTTTCAAAGTCCCAAAGCAAATGCTAAGACATCACGGGTGGTTTCACAAAACTCAATCTGTAAGGTATTACGAATGCTTTCCGGAATATCGGGTAGGTCTTTTCGATTTTTACTGGGTAACAATACAGTTTTGATACCTGCACGATGGGCTGCCAACACCTTTTCTTTGATTCCACCAACCGGTAAAACAGCACCACGCAAGGTCACTTCTCCAGTCATCGCCAAATCGGACTGCACTGGTTTATCCAACAACAACGAAGTCAAAGCCGTCAACATCGTCACCCCTGCGGAAGGCCCGTCTTTGGGGATGGCACCAGAAGGCACGTGAATGTGGATATCATTGTTTTCAAACACCGAGGCTTCAATTCCAAGTCCCTCAGCAATCGAACGCAAATGAGATAAGGCCACCGACGAGGCCTCTTTCACCACATCACCCAAGGATCCCCACAGTTGGACTTTCCCTTTCCCGGGCATTTCGCCCCCCCCAACA
>CAKZLX010000606.1 GCA_937127265.1 uncultured Pseudomonadota bacterium | reverse complement strand
ATCTTTATGCAAAAATTGTGCGTTCTGTCGCTCATGAGGACTTTGCCAAGCATATGAAACAATACATCACAGAACTGAAATTGCCTGAAGGTAAACGCAAACCACTCACAGACATTCGTGTACGAATGGAAGACTGGTTTGCCTTGTCCACCGATACGCGTATCTTCATGTCCGAGTTTCTAGCCGACCACCTAAAATCATCCTCGATTTTACCAGACACCTATTTCTTAGAACGCAAAACTATCGATACACTTTCCATCGAACGCTTGCCTGATGGTGGTATCGAATTGGAGATTCGCAACGAAGAAGACCAATCTGCCGTACGTCATAAATTCTCCCTCAAACAACGTTTTTTGGTCGACCGGTTCTTAGAATCGATCACCAATAGTTTCGATCAAATCCAAGCCAATACGACCAAAGACAAACGACGAAAGTACACCTATGAAGAAAATGATACCCTTACCAGCCTCTTCAAAGCCAACAAAGACCCTGAACTGACAGAAGCAGTGCGTGGACGACACTATTTTGTGTTGAAGTATTTTATTGGCGTCGAAGATGGTCGTAAAAAGTACTACACACACCGTACATTATCGGGTAATCCTGAGGCACTCAAACAAGATTTTCTCGACAGTGTGACCAAAGGTTTCGTATCCAAGTTTACCCCCAAAACATTTCCACGAACCACAGTACCAACGGTTCACAGTTCACATTATGACAAAAAATACAAAAGATTGCCCTCTGGACGACTGAACATCCACATTTGGGGTGATGTTGGAATCCTTGAAATACGCCCCAAAGGTGCCAAGTCAAAAGATTGCTTTCCCTTTATTGGTGCTATTTTACCGACTGGCGAATTGGTGATGCGCTCAGACTTTGCTCAGCAGTCATTGATTGTGGAAACCTTGAACAAAGCCTAGACATATTACAGACTAGTCAATCGTTGGAGGGTGGTACTTGCCATCCGAGTACCGTTTCTCCTTCGATAGGGTCTTCAACAGAGTCAAACTCAATCAATTCAACCGCCTCAGATTTGGACTCCGGTGGAGGTGTAGCTACCGCTGTTGGTGTATCTTCGTCCTCTCCCTCACCCAAAAAGTAGGACATATGCGCCAATCCATTGGGAATATATTGCGGGTCATAAGTTTTAGGCCCCCCAATTTTTGGATACAAACGCCCTGTGTTGTGCATGTGAAAAGCATCTTTGTATCGTTCATCGCGCAATAAAGAGCCATAGTTTACATCAATCCAGTGCACCCCAATTTCAATGGCTCTTGCCCCTGTCAAATCATCGACATCAATCGGATCCATTTCGGTGCTGAGGGTTAATGTATGATATCCCATAATTTGAAAAGTCCCCCAAGAGGTTGCCAACTGACGAATCTGATCATCGGTCTTGCCCTCTAGGTCTGTACGACGTAAACTTTCAAACTTTCGACGTTTACCATCACGCAAGTTCTTCAGTTGTCGGAATCGCTTGGGTTCAAAACGAGATCCACAGGGGTCATGACCACCACATTCCAAAATGATCAAGGCCAACAAATAAGATGGGGGTAAATCGTAGCCTTCAGCAACACGAACCACCTCAGTTTGGTAGTTTTGTTCCACATTTTTCCGAGCATTGACGGAATGTGACTTCGAAGCAAACAGTGAAAGGTCCGGAGCTTGAATATTCAAGTATCGAAACAGTGGAATGGAACGAGGATTTTGTACTGCAATGTAGGATACCCACCCCATTGCGACGAACACACCAATCCCTGCAATCTTTTGTAATTTCATGCTGCCTCCACTCTAGATGGACGTTAACAGATGGAATTTTCAGACATTAAAGTTATGTCAATTTTATGGACAATCACCGATAAAGAGTACAGCATTAAACTATCTAAATACCAACACCATCCATCAATCACGTCGTCCCAAGATGGACAGAATCCGAATGAAAAGATTGATGATATCAATGTACAATGAAGCGGCTGAATCTACCGCGTTATCTAAAGTACGGGGGATTTGATTGGCACGCGCCCAGTCGAAACCAATGTACCCGCAAAAGATTAGCGCCACAACCCAATCAATAATGCTAGATGAAACACCGAAAACAAAGCCCATTATCATTTCTACGATGATGACCCCAATCAAAGAAAAGAACAAGGTTCGTCCTAATGATAAAAAGAACTTTGGATAAAGAGTGCCCATACACATCATTAACCCTGTAAATCCAGATGTCATCATCATCGCCTGTGAAACGATCTCTGGATCAAAACTGTAGATGAAGGGTGTGAGAACCACCCCCATCGGTAAAACCACAAAATTGTATCCCAAAAAGGACACCGCAGGATTGTCTGACTTGGTATACACTGAAATACCGATCAGACAAGAAACGAAATACCCAATCATCAGTCCCCATGACGGCAATGCCAAAATGGCTTCCACAGGAATGGATTGCACAGTAATATAATTAACCGCAAATCCCCACAACAATACCAAACCAATCGAGAGGTTATAGGCTCTTTCTGAAAGAATCGGGGCATCTGCCGTTCTACGGTTCCACACTACATCTGTTTCAAGCATCATAGTCTCCTTCTTTGTAATACAACCGACTATATCACAGCACTTGAAGAATATGGGTTACCATTCTAATAAAAATACACTCCCAGTGCCCAAATCGGCTTGGTGAGCCCCCACAAACAGACCTTCTGTGGATATAGCCAATGATGATCCCAAGCGAGTATCTGCAAGTTCACCATAGAACACCTCATCAAAATACTCTCCGGTCACTGGTCCATATTCAATATAGATCGCACCTTGATTTGCCTCATCCAAGGAAGCATCTGGGGCCGTGACAATCAAATCCAAGATACCATCCAAGTTCAGATCTTCCAGTGAAACCAGATCTCCAAAACGAGAGTGGTTCAAAGGTGCGGTAATTTGAATGTCCGCATCAGCAACACTGGCACCTTGTAAGCCCGGTCCATAGACCACATAGACCGCCCCCATGTCTTGCTCTCGATGTGGGGCTCCCATGACCAAATCAGCATAGCCATCGCCATTTATATCACCCACCTCCAACGAAAACCCCAGATTGGTGTCAGCAATGTCTCCTCTCCAACTGCCATCAGCGGCTTGTAACGGTACCACCGGACCAAAAGGTGCCAAAGCAATCGATACCTGACCTTCATAAGTGGTGGTTGAGTGAAACGGAGACCCCAAGGCTACATCCAACTGTCCATCGGCATTGAAGTCAGCCTCTTGCATACTCCATCCGGCTTGTTCTCCCGCTTGCTCTCCAATAAAGACCACATCGGCATTGGAGGCAGATTGTTCTCCCACACTGAGACCATAGAAAAGGTACGCCGCGCCGTTATGCACGGAACCAATCGAAGCATTGGGAGCAGAAGCCAACAATCTTGTGCCATCAAACTGCACCGACCAGCCAAAGTTGTCCCCAGCGGCATTTCCTGTCACAATCGTTCCCGCAGTGGAAACATCGGTACCCAAGGTTGCCGTATTCAATAGATAGACCGCCCCCGCATTCAAGCCGTTGCGATCAGCCCCATAAGCAGAAACCCACAACTCTGCATATCCATCTGCATCGGTATCAGAAGTGACACCCACTTGGGTTCCCAGATGGTCAGCAATCGCCTCTCCAGAAATCGTTAATACGGCATCGGCTGTACTGGTGGCATTGGTAGGGAGCGCCATCAGTTGTCCAACCCCAAGATCAGGATCGTCAACGCCCGTTGCTGCCACCCATAGGATTCCTGCATCAGTATCCAAGGCCAGTGTTTGGCCAAAATTATCACCTTGTGCATCACCATTGACCCACTCGAATCCCGAACAGGTATCGCTCAAACCATCACAGTTTTCATCCACATTAGAACCACAGACATCGGGTTGCTCTGGATGAATGAGATCGTTATCATCATCACAATCATCCCCACCATTGCCCATATCGGTAAAGCCATCCAAATCGGCATCGAAATCATCCCCACCATCACAAGCCTGATCGATCCCATCATAGTAGACCTCAGCAACCAACGGAGAGATACTGGCATCCGTATCATCACAGTCTTCGGGTAAAAACGAAGCGTTACCAGGGTTGATACAGGCCAAACCAAGCACCGCATTGGGGTCGCCCACACCATCACCATCGGCATCGGTATACCAGACGACAGGTTGGGCATCAACGTCCAAGATGTCAATCATCCCATCACAATCATTGTCCAAACCGTCACCACACCACTCGGTTGCATTGGGATGAACTACGGCTTCGGAATCCAAACAATCGCCAAATTGCTGTACGGCATTGGGGGTTGGTTGGGTACAGGCCAACATCGCTTGTCCTGCGCCATAGCCGTCTCCATCTTCATCGGTAAACCACTCCAGTGCATCGAGCACAGAGTCGTCTTGATCATCGACAAGCATGTCACAGTCATTGTCTAAACCATCGCACAATTCAATCGCGTCGGGACGCATCTCGGGATCGGAATCATTACAGTCCAAATCATTACTGACATAGCCTTCGCCTTCAAAACACCTCCGGTCGGTCACAAAGGGATTGCCATACCCATCTCCATCCGCATCGCGAAAATACCCTGAGGCGTCCAATGCAGAATCTTCGTCGATGACCGTATCGCAGTCATTGTCAATCAAATCACAGTACTCGGGCGCATCGGGATAAACAAGTTCATCAGTATCGTCACAGTCCCGATTGTCAGAGATGTACCCTTCAGGTTGAGTGCAAGCAAAGACCCCATCTTCAGGATTTCCGAAACCATCCCCATCAGCATCGGCAAACCAAGGCAACGATCCCACCGGAGATTCTTCGTCAATCAAAGTGTCGCAATCATTGTCAATCTGATCGCACAATTCATCCGCATTGGGGTAGACATTGGGATTATTATCGTCGCAATCATCGGCAGCAACGAAACCATCTTGGTCAGCATCGATGGTTTCCAACAAAGGATTTGTGCCACTGGGACCTGGGCATGCCAAAAATAGAGTAATGAGATACATGGTGTTATCCAAATTTGGGTTTGTGGAATTGTAACCCACTTTCGCACCATTGGGGTAATCAACTGTTGTAAATCAAACAAGTCATCGGAGGGTTCGTGGAAGGATTGTTGGTCATCTTGGTCTCAGCGATTTCGTTGTCCTTGTTTATGCAAAAGCAACAAAAAGAAGGCACCATCAACAAGCCAAATCCCTACTTCTTTTGGGATGAGTGGGCCAAACAAGAAAATTTTAGCTTTACACCCCCAACCGTTGATGCACCAATGAACATCGTAGCCACCATCTCTCCGTACACGGTGTACATTTACGCCAAAGACAAAGAGCACCCACCAGATGCCCCGAAAGCAGAGCGATACTACACCGAAATTCGAGTCCCTTTACGGTACACCTTGGCATCCGGTTTGTGGATTCAAGCCCGTAAAGGATTGGAAAAAATCCGCCTCACCAAAACCGCAACCCTACTGCAATTCCAACGCGGTAACTTGGACGAAATCCTATTTGCCGAAGCCAAAGATCCACACACTGGACAATGGGTACTCGACCAACCTGAATACCGAGAAATCTTGGATCTGTTCAAAGAGTTACCGGTAAAGAGTCGTTTGGAACAACGGAATCTGGTCTGGGCTTGTGAAAGCATGGACATTGCCGATGTGGCAGAAGCGATGGCCAAAGCCGTTCAAGCCGCTAATACACTGGATACCGAGTCTGTCAAGGCTTGGAAGCACTGGTCGGAAGAATTGAATTGGACAATGAATCGCCAACATGGATACCCGATGCTTTGGGGTAAACACAATGATGTACGCATCCAAATCTCCATCCCTGACAACTTGCGACCATCAATTGAATTTAATGCCGAATTCCCACCGACCTTTCCAAGCGACTTGGGTCTGTGGGGTTTTGAACACCTCAAAGATGGACATAACATCCCAAGAATCGCCAATGATCTGGTCTGGTTTCAACAAGGTGAACATCCGCTGGCCGAAACTTTGCCACAAAACAAAGTACTCTTGACCTTTTTAGAAAGTATCTTCAAAGAACGACCAAAATCCTCACTGGTCAAAGGGGTTCTCAAAGTCTCATTTGTTGGTAAAAAGAACACCGATTTGGATAAATACTTAAAACAATGGCTCGAGTTGTGCGCCCACTTACAAACGCACTTCTCACCACCACCAACCGAAGAAGACATCATGGAGGTCTTGGATGGGGTTTCGTGATCGGGTCCGCAAACATTTGACTGAACCCACCCGACCAACACCGCCAAGAGGTGCCTCCAATTACATTTTGTTGATTTTGGACTCATGTCGCTACGATGCTTTGATGAAAGCCAACTTGCGAATCCTCGATAAACTTGGACAAGTGGAAAAGCGCTATGCTTATGCGACTTGGACCGCCCCTTCACATTACAATTTGTTGATGGGACTCCTACCACACCCCTCGCCACAAAATGTATTCGCCAGCACCTATTACAAAACAGATTTCGAATTGTTTTCTAGGCGATTGGGTATCCAAGATTTAGGTTTTGACAGCATGGTACCTCGCATGTGGTTGCCACACTACCTC
>CAKZLX010000605.1 GCA_937127265.1 uncultured Pseudomonadota bacterium | reverse complement strand
AGTCGGTTTCGCAACAGATTCAATCATCGGTACCTAGTGTCAAGAATGTGGAGACCCCTTCAGGTTTATCCACCCAAACATGGAGAGGGAGCGACAGCGATAAACGCCCCGTAGAGTATCCAGGTGTGGCACCGTATACCCGTGGTCCCTATGCGACCATGTATGCCCAGCGTCCTTGGACGATTCGCCAATATGCTGGTTTTTCTACCGCCGAAGAGTCCAATGCTTTTTACCGTCGAAACTTAGCCGCAGGACAAAAGGGGTTGTCGGTGGCTTTTGATTTGGCGACGCACCGTGGGTATGACTCTGACCATCCAAGGGTGCTTGGAGACGTTGGAATGGCAGGGGTCGCGATTGACTCGATTTTGGATATGGAAGTATTGTTTTCTGGAATTCCACTGGGAGAAATGTCGGTGTCGATGACCATGAATGGTGCCGTATTACCAATCTTGGCGTTGTATATTGTCAGTGCTCTTGAACAAGGTGTTGAGCTCAAAGATCTACGTGGGACGATTCAAAATGATATCCTCAAAGAGTTTATGGTGCGCAACACCTATATCTATCCCCCCAAGCCTTCGATGCGCATTATTTCGGATATATTTGCCTACACCGCTGAGAATATGCCGAAATTCAATTCGATTTCAATCTCGGGCTATCACATGCAAGAGGCAGGGGCGACACCCGATTTGGAACTGGCCTATACCTTGGCTGATGGTTTGGCTTACGTCAAAGCAGGAATCGAGGCTGGATTGGATGTTGATGCTTTCGCTCCACGGTTGTCCTTCTTTTGGGCGATTGGAATGGATACCTATACAGAGATTGCCAAACTACGTGCAGGCCGGCGTTTGTGGTCAGAACTGATAGCTGAGTTTTCCCCCCAAAATCCAAAGTCGCAAATGTTACGTACCCATTCTCAAACCAGTGGTTGGTCGTTGACGGCACAAGATGTCTACAACAATGTTACTCGAACAGGGGTTGAGGCACTAGCAGCATCTTTGGGGCACACCCAGTCACTTCACACCAATTCTTTGGATGAGGCTTTGGCGCTACCTACGGACTTCTCTGCTCGAATAGCCCGCAATACCCAACTGTTGTTGCAATTGGAAGCTGGTGTTTGTCGCACGGCAGATCCCTTTGGAGGAGCCTTTGCCTTGGAGGCCCTCACCGATGAGATTTATAACAAAGCCAAAGCTCACATGGTAGAGATTGACGAGTTGGGAGGTATGCCCGAAGCCATTGAACAAGGTATACCAAAATTACGCATTGAGGAGGCAGCAGCCAAAACACAAGCACGGATTGATTCGGGTCAACAAGTGATCGTTGGTGTCAACAAATATGTAGTGGATATCGAAGAAGATATTCCGGTGTTGGTGGTCGACAACGCCCAAGTTCGTCAAGCCCAAATCAGTCGTCTCAATGATTTAAAAGCCCAGCGTGATGATGGAGCAGTGACCAAAGCACTGGTTGCCATTGAAGAAGCTGCTCGCTGTGGAGAGGGTAATTTGTTAAACCTCGCTGTTCAGGCTATCCAGGCTCGGGCAACCGTCGGCGAAGTGTCTCAAGCACTGGAAAATGTTTTTGGTCGTCACCAAGCCCAAATACGCAGTATTTCTGGGGTGTATGCTTCGGAATTGAAAAAGGAGACTGATGTGGGGGAACGTATTCAACAACGCATCGAATCATTCATTGAACTTGATGGTCGACGCCCACGAATCTTGGTGGCGAAAATGGGGCAAGACGGTCACGATCGCGGTCAAAAGGTCATTGCCGCAGCCTTTGCGGATTTGGGGTTTGATGTGGACATTGGTCCCTTATTTCAAACGCCTACCGAAACTGCTAAACAAGCGGCCGAAAATGACGTACATGTTATTGGTGTATCCTCGTTGGCGGCTGGTCATTTGACATTGGTTCCGGCGCTAAAAGCAGAGTTGGCTTTATTGGGACGCCCAGACATCTTGATTGTGGTTGGTGGGGTGATACCACCGCAAGACTATCCAGCCTTGACAGCAGCAGGGGCTTGTGCCATTTTTGGACCGGGTACTGTAATTGCCGAGGCGGCTATTGGTGTGATTGATCAAATTGAAGCTGAATTGACGGAGGAGTAGGTGCCCCGTCGCTTAAGTCAATCAGCCTATGTTGAGGGGGTTCGTGCTGGTGATCGGGCAGTTTTAGGACGTGCCATCACTATCTTGGAATCAAAAAGACCAGATGACCAGCGTCTTGCAGATCGCTTGTTGACCGAGTGTATGCCTTATACTGGAAAAGCGATGCGGATTGGAATTACCGGTGTTCCTGGTGTTGGGAAATCAACACTGTTGGACCGGTTTGGTATGCAACTGATAGCCGAAGGCCTCAAAGTCGCTGTCTTAGCCATTGATCCATCCTCATCGCGTACAGGTGGAAGTATTTTGGGGGACAAAACACGGATGGAGCAATTGTCGGTGCATCCCGATGCTTTTGTTCGTCCATCTCCCACAGATCGCCACTTGGGTGGTGTGGCTCGAAAGACACGTGAGGCAATGTTGCTTTGCGAAGCCGCGGGTTTTGATGTAGTGCTGGTAGAGTCTGTGGGGGTAGGACAGTCTGAGATCGTCTTGGCTGGCATGGTAGATTGCTTTGTGGCTTTGATGCTTCCTAATGCTGGAGACGAATTACAAGGAATCAAGAAAGGCTTGTTGGAATGGGTCGATATTGTAGCTATCAACAAAGCAGATGGTGACAATGCGATTCTGGCACAGCGCTCACGCAAAGAATATGTTTCAGCTTTACATTATGTACCGCATCGACATCAAACGTGGACTCCAAAAACCCTTTGTATTTCCGGATTGCAGGGAGAAGGGCTACCTGAACTTTGGCGTTTGATTGTAGAACATCGCAAAAACTTAGACGCTACGGGTGAATTACAACAAATGCGCCAACAACAACGCCTCGACTGGATGCAGAGTTTATTACGTGAACAGTTGTGGGAACGGTTTATGCGAAATGAGACGATACGCTCGAACTTAGAACGAACACAACAATCCGTCATCAATGGAACCATGGCTGTTCGAGATGGCGTTCACCAATTGCTCGAGACATTTACCCAGAGAAAATAATGACACTATGGATTGATAGGACCCTAAATCTGGTGAAATGGCCAGTTGCTTTGATAAGCATTGGCAATCTTTGGTTTTTGCTTCAACAAGATATTGCCTTGGTGCTGAGCACATTTGGTTCGAGTCATCAACACTTTTGGCTTGGAATGGTGGTGTACTTGTTGGTGTGGCGATTTTTTTTGGCTTCACGATTGTTTGGTTCGTGGTTTCCGACCTTGATACATGAACTGATTCACGCCTTGTTTGCGATATTGACCTTGCATCGGGTAACGGGATTTTCAGTGACTTGGAAAGAAGGTGGGCATATGCAGTATGTTGGTGGAGAGGGGAATTGGTTGATTACCATTGCTCCCTATTTCTTTCCATTGACCACTTTGATTGCCTTGTTTGCCGAGACCTTTGTAGAACTTTCAGGTATGCAACGTTCGATGTTTTTAGGTGCTGTGTTTGGTTTTGAAATCATATATGTTTGGCGACAGATTCACCCTAAACAAACGGATTTTCAAAAGGTAGGTATGACCTTTGTTTGGCTGTTTTTACCGAGTGCTATTTTATTTGGTTATGGGGTGTTGCTATCATTTTTGTTGTTGGGACCGACAGGTGCCGAAACATTTGCGGTAAAAACATGGTCTCACACCGTATCTTTGATGAATGACATATTGGCATACGGTCAGCAGCTGGTCGCTCGTTTATAATGGGTCTGATTCCAACCGCTTCTTTTTATTCCAAAAGAAATAGATGAAGGGGATGGCAAAGACGCCAAGAAAGAAAAAACTGCATCCCGAGGCCACTAGTAATTGGTTGTTTTTATCGATATCGGCTTGGCGTCGGACTTGTTTGTTGAGCATCGAATCCTTTTGTGGATCCTTGGATTGAATCGGTGGTGCTTGGCGATGAACGCCTGCGCGTGCGCAGCCTTCTCGCACGAGAACTTGTGGACGAAGCTCACCTCCTCGCCGAAGTAGTCCGACCAGTGCTTGCAAAGCTCTCCGAGGACGTACGTAGGCATATCTGTGCCTGAGCCCAGGGTGCCAATTCGCAAGGGCTTCTTCACCATTTCCTCGAGGTTGCTCAGCATGGACCTGACCCTGGCCGGCTTCAGCTTGGAGTGGATGTGCTTG
>CAKZLX010000604.1 GCA_937127265.1 uncultured Pseudomonadota bacterium | reverse complement strand
TATTGATGAGTTGGCTGGCATGTGGGTAGCATTATTACCAGCACTTTACATGACTACTCAATCATCTAGAACCACCTATGCAGTTTTAGCATTTATATTTTTTAGAATATTTGATATTTTGAAACCATTTCCAATTTCATATTTTGATAAAAATTATAAAAATGGATTAGGTATTGTATTAGATGACCTAATAGCAGGGTTTCTAGCAATTATTCCTGCAATGTTTTTAATTTATCTAGGATTTTTGTAGCACTCAGCCCAGCTTGGTCAAGCATTTCTTCCCTAGACGCATGATCAATAAATTCATCAGGGATTCCAAGTAAGAGTGATTTAATTATTATATTATTTCTTCCACAATATTCTTGAACAGCACTTCCTGCTCCCCCTGATATTGAACCATCTTCAAGGGAAACAAACAGAGCAGCATTATTAAGATATTTATGAAGCATGTCTTCATCTAATGGAATTTTATGTGGTGCTGGCTTTGAAACACCTTCTGAGGCCTTATTTTTGCGTAAAAAACTCTTAGTAATTCCTATGAAGAATCAGTACGAGCAAAAATGTAATGCTTTAGCTTTAGAAAAGATGAGAGTAACTGTTTTAAAAAAATTAAACAAAAAAAGTTTACATAAAATAATTGGATGGCTTCAAACAGAGCCAATAAAAAATATAGAATATAAAGATTCTACAGAAGATATTATAGAATTTATCTTATTGCCTTATTACAATAAAAAAGTAATCCCTACCAATTTATTACAGTCTTTTTTAAATTAGAAAGTAGTACATTGGTTTTAGAGAAATGATGGTTTCCAAACCAATAGCCTCTATTGGCACTTAATGGCGATGGATGCCCAGACTCAAGAATATAATGTTTTTTGGCGTCTATAAGTTTTACTTTCTTTTTGGCAAAACCACCCCAAAGTAAAAAAATGATACCTTCTTTTTGATTGGAAATCTTTTGAATTACTTGATCTGTAAACTCTTCCCAACCCTGTTTTTGATGACTTCCTGCCTCATGGGCTCTAACCGTCAAAGTTGCGTTTAGTAATAAAATCCCTTGTTTTGCCCAACGCTCTAAATTACCACTATCTGGATACTCTTGATGTAAGTCTATTTCAATTTCCTTAAAAATATTGATTAACGATGGTGGATGATCGACTCCATCGTTAACTGAAAAAGACAACCCATTAGCTTGGTTTGGACCATGGTAAGGATCTTGTCCGATAATTACCACTTTTAAATTGTTAAACGAACAGCTATCAAAAGCATTAAAAACATGACTCCTCTTAGGATAACAAGTAAAATTCGCATACTCTTTGTTAACATAATCTGTTAAATTTTCAAAATAAGGTTTTGAAAACTCATTTTCGAATACTTTTTTCCAACTATCAGCAATTTTTACTTGCATTGTTTCTTATTTTTGAAGAATAAAAAAATGATGATATCCCAAAGTTAATTATTTAACTGAAATTACTTTGTAAAACACCAATTGAATATTGAATATTTCTCAAAAAACACTTCAAGACTTAGAGTTTACAACAATTTTACAGCAAATAGCTGAACATTGTATTTCTGGATTAGGTAAACAAAACGTTTTAGAAATAACACCTATAGCAAGTAAAAAAGTCTTGTTTAGAGAGTTGCATTTGGTTGATGAATATCTAGCTTCTTTTGAAAGCGAAAATAGAATTCCAAATCATGGTTTTGATAATATTTTAGAAAGTATCAAAAGATTAGCTATTGAAAATAGTTTTTTAGAAACAGATGCTTTTTTAAAAATAGCTTCCACATCCCTTACTGTAAACGAATTATTAAAATTTTTTAAAAAGTTTAAAGAGCAGTTTCCAGAACTTTTTGGAAGAAGTCAGCAAATAGAATTGATCACTTTCATTGATGATGAAATAAAAAAAATAATAGAAATTTCTGGGGAAGTAAAAAACAACGCCTCTCCCACTCTTAAGCAAATTAGAAAAGACATAAACTATGTTCGCAGTAAAATTGGACAGAGCTTTACAAATGCGTTATCTAAAGCCATTGCAAATGGTTATTTAGATGACATTAAAGAAACTATTGTAGACAATCAACGTGTTTTAGCCGTGTTAGCCATGCACAGACGAAAAATTTCTGGTAGCCTATTAGGCTCATCAAAATCTGGAAATATTGTTTACATAGCTCCACAAGCAACACTTTCATACTCTAGAGAACTGCAAAATTTATTGTACGAAGAAAAGCAAGAGGTAATAAGAATCTTAAGAAATTTAGCCGATGTTTTACGGCCATTAGTTTCATTACTAAAAGACTATGTAACGTTTTTAACACATATAGATGTTATTAGTGCTAAGGCAAAATATGCTCAAGAGCTCAATGCAATTTTACCAAAAATTAACTCAGAAAAGAAGATTTTCTTTAAAAACGCGTACCATCCTATTTTATGGAAAAAAAATAATACCCAAAAAATAAATACAATTGCACAAACCATAACCCTAGACAAAAAACAACAGATAATTGTTATTTCTGGACCAAATGCTGGTGGAAAAAGCATTACTTTAAAAACCATTGGACTATTACAACTCATGGTGCAAAGTGGTATTCTAATTCCTGTTGATGAACGAAGTGAAACTTATATTTTTGATACAATTCTAACAGATATTGGAGACAATCAGTCTATCGAAAATCAACTAAGTACCTATAGCTATCGATTAAAAAATATGCGTTATTTTTTAAGAAAATGTAACGAAAATACATTGTTTTTAATTGATGAATTTGGAACAGGTTCAGATCCTGAATTAGGTGGTGCCCTAGCCGAAATTTTTTTAGAGGAATTTTATCATAAAGAAGGCTTTGGAATCATAACAACTCATTATGCCAACTTAAAAGTACTAGCTAATGAGTTAGAAAATGTAACGAATGCAAACATGCAGTTTGATGAACATTCTTTAGAACCATTATATAAATTATTTATTGGGCAAGCAGGAAGCTCATTTACTTTTGAGGTTGCCCAGAAAAACGGAATTCCTTTTAGTTTGATTAATCGAGCAAAAAAACGTGTTGAAAATGAAAAAATTCGTTTGGATAAAACGATAGCTAAATTGCAAAAAGAAAGAAATCGTTTGCAAAAAAATTCAGACAATTTAGAAAAACAAAAAACAAAAGGTCAAGAGCATTTAGAAAGCCTACAAGAAAAAGAATATCGTATTCAAGAAAAATTAGCAGGATTTCAAGAATTGTACGATAGCAATCAAAGAATGCTATCTTTAGGAAGAAAAACGAACGAACTGTTAAACAAATACTTTCAAACCAACAACAAAAAAGAACTAAATACGAATTTTAACAAATGGGTTACTTCAGAGAAAACAAAACATTTTAAGAAAAATCCCGTAAAGCCAAAAACAAAATCTCAAAAACAGAAAGCAAAAATTGTTCAAAAGCAATTGCAACAGACTATTCAAAAAGTCGAAGAAGAAGTATTAAAAAAAGTAGTAAACTAAATCCTACATTCAAATTAATCGGTAGAACAAAAATTCAAAAAACTAGAACTCGTTGTCGTACGATAATTGGTGATATTGCGATTGGTGACCCCTCCAAGAAAAATAGTGGTGCTGCCAATGGAGAAGCCTATCTCATCTTTGGTCGTGCTGATACCTTTGATGGTGACGGTACGCAAGTCACCAGCCAATATGAAGGTTCTCACTCACTCAACGAAACTACTTGGACCACCAATGCCCGTATGGGTTGTCAAATCCTCTCCGAAGGTGTCAACCGTGAGCAAATGGGTGCGGCGATTGATGCTGTCGGGGACGTCAACGGTGACGGTATTGATGACTTGGCCATTGGTGCTTACCGTTGGGACCAAAGCAGCAGTAACGTTGATCAAAATAATGGTGCAGTCTTCGTTTGGTACGGTGGCTCAAGTTTGTCGGCAGCCGATGAACTGCTGGTTTCTCACAACGCTGGTAACAACACCGCAGATGTCATGATTGTTGGTTCAAATGCTGGTGATCAAGTTGGTCGAACTGTTTCCGGTGCTGGTGATTTTGATGGAGATGGAAACTTGGATATTGTCGTAGGCTCTGAACATGCCAATAGCAATGCAGGTTTGGTGATCATTGCCGATGGCTCTGGAAACACCATTGCCACATTGACTGGTGAAAATGCAGATGATGCGGCTGGTCGATGGGTATCAACCCTTGGAGATGTCAATGGTGATGGCATGTCAGAGGTCTTGGTTGGTGCCAAGCGTGCCGATGCAAATGGTGCTGATTCTGGTGCTATCTACGTAATCCTGGGTGGCGCTACCGGAACAAGTAGTCTGGGTACTGCTGAGGTATTCTTGACGGGTGAAGGTGCAGGAAACGAAACTGGTATGAATGTTTCCGGATTGGATGACATCGATGGAGACGGAATCTCTGAAATCCTCACAGGCTCGTATCGTACCAATGGAGATCGTGGTGCTGTACAGTTAATCTTCGGAAGTACATTCCAATAATTCGTTGTGATATCTGTATAGTATACTGTATACATCAAAATAGACAAGACAGAGGGTTCAACGGAAGTTTTGCCCTCTTTTCTTTTATTCTACATTATTCTGAACTGGAATTCTCATGACCAACCTTCTGATGATTTGTACCGGTAACATTTGTCGCTCCCCAATGGCCGAAGGATTAGCCCCTGTTCTCGGTATTGAATACGGATGTCAAATCCAATCGAAATCTGCCAGTACCTTAGGGTTGCTCAATCGGCCAGCTGACCCAAAATCGGTCAAGGTCTGTAAAGAAATACGAATTGACATCTCACAGCACAAAAGTCAACCTATCACCCAAGAATTGATCGATTGGGCAGACTATATTTTGGTCATGGAAAGGAAACATGCTCAGCACGTTCGTATGGGGTATGAAAACGTCGATGACAAAGTACTCGAATTGGGGATGTTTGGTGGTCTCACCAGCATCAAAGATCCGATTGGCGGTTGGACCTACCGATTCCGAACTTGCCGGAAAGAGATTGAGCGCTCTCTACGCAATTTCATTCAACAAATGCCCAAAGCATAGCCCGCCATCACAAGGAACCAAAGGATAGATTGGGAACGACCCAGACCTCTCCACGTTCGAACATTGGTGAAGGATTAACCCCCAAATCCAAAGCAATCGGACCAATCACGGTACTGTATCGTAAGCCAACACCCACAGAGTACCGAAACAACGGGTCCAATTGAGATTCAGTCGAAGTCGTAAAACTTTGACGAGAGATAAAGTCGACGTGACCAACATCCACAAAGGTCACCAAGGACGATTCAGCCATGTCCCATCGAGTTAACGGATAATGCAACTCGACATTGGCTAGGGCAAAATAATCACCACCTGTCGCAGTCCATCGTGATGAAGCATCCTCTCGGAAATATTCATCAATCAAGGAATCAATTTGGTCAGGATATTCAAAATCAGACCAAGGACGTTGATTGGCAGGACCGACTTGATTACGGGCAAATCCTCGCATCGAATTGGCACCACCCAAGAAGAATCGGTCCTCCAAAGGTAAAGGCGAATCGTCATTGGTTCGACCAATCCCCCACCCTAGTGCCACTCGCCACCGAAAATGTTCGGTTGGAATTAAGGTTGTCATGCCCCCAGTTAAACGCACCGTAGGCAATTGATTCAAAATACCATCACCAACTTTCACATCACCTGACAGAAGAACCCCTTGTGTGGGGTTAAATGGATCATTACGAAAGTCAAGTACCATCGAACCTTGTACACCACTCCACCATCGTGTAGGATTTTCATCACCGAGCATGGTCCATGGTTCACCCAACAACAACAGCGATGGCTCAACGTCATCCAATACCATTCGTTTCAAACGATATTCAACCAAAATGTTAATGTCAGAGGTCGGGTTCACCCCCAAGCCCAACCCCATTCCCGATTGAACCATTCTATAATTGGGCTGTTGTACAATCTCTTGAAAAATACTTTCCAAACGAATGTTACTGAGAGAAATCGGTGTTCTCGGTGCAATATACGTCGAAGCCAATCGCCAAATCGGTTCTGTGCTATCAAATTGCCAAGCATCTTCTGCCCAAGCGTACCCAAACTGCCCCAACACTGAGGCTTGCCTTCCTTTGCCACCGATGTTGCGGTTATGGACCGATCCAATCGCCAAGGCTCCCAAATCACTGGCCACCGATCCACCTGTTCGCAATGCCCATTGAGGACGTTCCTTGACAGTGATAAATAAATCTTGCTGTCCAACTGTATCCCCATACAAACGAACACTGGTCGACTCAAATAGTTCCAAGGCGTTTAGGTCATAGCGAACACCTTCTAACATCGATGGGGTCAATGGTGTGCCTGATTCTAGGTGAAGTGCATCTTCAATCACATCTCTACGGGTTAATTGGTTACCTCGAACGCCAATATTGCGCAACAACACCACCTCTCCCAGAACGATAGAATAGGTGACATCCACAATATTTTGCCCGCGTATCGTCGTATCCATATCAACAGTCGCATAGAGAAAACCACTTTCTTGGTATGTACTTTCTAGATTTCTTTTGATACTATCCAAGCGTTGTGGCGTATAAGTCCCCTTCAGATCTTGCGTCAGAGATGCATTGACACTCTCAATACCACCGTTCACCTCGACGGTACCGATCTCAAATTGCTCTTTGGGGTCTATGTTGATAGTGATAGCATGCAAAACAACAGAAGGCTGTGGTGTAATATCTTCCTTGACTTCGATTGTGGCATTCACGTAACCACGCGCAACAAAGGCCTCCTTTAAGTCTTCGACTCCAATAGCCATCAAAGAGCGATCATAGATTCCATTCAACACAATATTGGGGGCCAGTTGGGGGCGCTCATACAAGAACGTTGAAAGCAATTCCGCATCGGAAAACACACTCCCTTCCTGAAATCTAATGGTGGTAATTTGATGCCTTGGTCCCGTAGACAGATCAACAAATACCTGATGTTCACGAGTGGTTTCAGCAATTGCTATCTGTACAGTCGCATCCCAATACCCTTGTGTATCCAACCAGTTCAACAGTGATTCTGTCAGACGAGGAATGTCATTGTTTGACAACCAAACCCCACTGTAAATATTCAGTGTATCCAACATCCAGGATTCGTGTTGTAATTGTCTTTTCAGTCGCCAAGTACCATTAAATGTTCGTAGAAAGACCCGTGTGCGCTTATTGGACTCAACCAAAATATGTAACTCTTGTGTATTGTTTGGGGCTTGTTGCAACAACAACCGCACCTTGGCATCTAACCAACCCGCCTGTTGCAATATCGATTCAATATCGAGTTGCACATCTTTAAGTCTTCCAACCTGAACCCGTTGATTGGTCTGAATGTTGTGTTTTTTCAAAATACGTTGTACCTTTGTTTCAACAAGTCGTGGAAGATTGGAAGTCGTCACCGAGGCATATCGATTGACGGTAGCCGATTCCACAATGATACGCAGTATGACTTGTTTTCCAGAGAGTTGGTCGTAATCCAACCTCAGGTTGAGATTGATATATCCCAGCCCCTCAAGTCGTCGACGCAACAGTTTCTCCAATCGCCATAGTTCCACAGTCGGATAAAATACCTGACCCAATGAATAGGGCACAATATCGGCCAACGTTCGTTTTAATGTCCGGTCATCCACATCCAAGACTACTTTGCTCAACCGAGGCGCCACATCAATCTGATACCGTACATGCAAAAATGGAGTATCATCAATCGAATCATTCAATAGATCAACAGAAATAGAAGCGTATTCACCCATCGTATAGAGTGTACTCAAGTCTTGTCGAACATGTTCACTGGTAAATGGCTCTCCAACTTGTATCGACAATAAGTCCTGTAAATCCCCTTCGGGTACATACCCTTCTTGATTGACGATGGAGACCGCACCAACGGTAGCTCCTTGATACCATGGCGTTTCGGTCGCCGATGCGGTCATCAACAATGTGATCAATCCAATTCCCACTGTACCTCAAATTCAGCACCGACAGCACCATTGTTGTTGATACTTCGTCCCTGTTGCTGGCTAGCCCAATATAACCGCATATAGAGTCTTTCACTAAGTCGTTGTTCCCAACTGGCAAATACATCGGTTGTATCAGTAATATTTTGTTCCAAACGCAAGGTGCCATCACCAATATCTTTTTCTGCCAACAACCTTAGTGCTGAAGATACATAGGCCGAGTTTCTATCTGTCGGCCCGGAGACAATATCAACACGATCCAAACGCAACAGTTCACTTTGGAAAATTCCGTTGCCAACTTCCACAAAGCGCTGAGATGTTCCAAATTTTGACACCATCAAATCTGATCCTTCAATGGCCAATGCGGCACCCAATCCGCCTTCAGTCTCCAACTCTCTTCGGGTCATCCCAAACAACAACAGGGCATTGATATCAGCTTGGGGTAATGATGGATTAGAGGTCGTATGGGTTTTCCAATCACTGTAGACACCGGTAATGTAATACTTAATGTCAATTTCTCTCTCAGGTGTCAACACTGCAGTTTCCAAGGCAATATCGAGCATTGGATCAAAGGACAGCGGGTCATCATAGCGCATGACACCACGTAAAACATCGAAATCACGCTCTTTAAAGAGGACGCGTCCACCTTCTTCCAACACAATACTGCCAATCATACCCGGATGTGCCATGTCACCAATGAACTTGAGATCTGCGGACGCCCTCATGTCGGCTAGGTTGTTGCGTATTCGAATCGTGTTGTTGGCGGCGAAATCAATGTCATATTCAAAATAAGGCTCCGCCTCCTCTTCCGAAGCACCTGCAATGGCTTCAGGTGCAAAGGTAATCAAAGCTCCCTCCCAGCCGATACGCTCCACAAAAGACATCTCTTCGGCTTCAACCCGTCCGGTTATCATAGGCAACACGGCATCGCCAGTGACACGAAAAGAACCTGTCCCCAAAACAGGCGGTAGCCAATCCAACAGTTGAATGCGACTTTGGGTCATATCCAAAGACAAATCATAGCGATCAGGTATAAAATTTTTGAGTTCAATATCACCATTTAAAGTTACCTGTCCACCACCAACAATACTTTCCCAATTATCAATCGAAGCCTTTTGATCAAACATCGTAATATTGGCATTGATTGACTCCAGTGGATGTGGAAACCAACTGCCTTGCAGAAAGCCGTTTTGAATATCCAAAGTGGCATCCATACCTTGCTCGGTCCAAACACCAGATACAGTACCCAGTCCTGAGGCTCTTTGGGTGCCATCCAACACCATCTCGATCACCGACATATCCATCAACCCATCAAAGGTAAGGTTGTGCCGATGCCCTTGTCGAACACCAGAAAGTTGAAGATCCGTTTGTCCAGAACCAATAATTTGCAGAGGGGTGAAATTACCGGTGACACCATCCCAATTTACTTGCGTACTCTCTGCCATCTTTAACCAGCGATCCCCCCAAGACAACGATAAGGCTTCCACCAACAAGTCACCACCCAATTCTTGATTGCGTTGCCAAATCTGTCCGTTCATTGAAACCACACCAGATACCCGGTCATCGGCCAAATCCAAGGTATAAAGTGATGCCAAGGGAAATTCTGTAATCGTGACATCAAAAATAAAATCTTCATCGAGATCAAACCCCGATACACCCTCTATTGAAAATCCATTGGCAACCTGTCCACGGATGACTAGTCCCTCATTTTGAACGTGCAATTGAAGGTCTGTATCACCCAGTGGCGAAGATCCATGCCAAAAATCACGGATGTGTAGGGTTCCATTCGGTAAGAAACTATCCCCCCTAATTCTACCCAAGAAATCAATCTTTCCACGAACTGGAATCTTGCTATCGATGATCCATGATAAATACTCCAC
>CAKZLX010000603.1 GCA_937127265.1 uncultured Pseudomonadota bacterium | reverse complement strand
TGGGAACAGGACAAGCCCTCAAGGACCTCATTGATTCCGATGTTATTCCGGTTACCAGATTGACGCGCATCTATCGACAAGCGCAAAACTCCAGCATCATTCAAAACGCTCATCGCATCAACACTGGTACACCACCGGTGAGTTCAGAACAGATGAATATAGATGGATTGCAAAAAGATTTCTTCGTCATCGATCGAGAAACCCAAGAGTCCACACTGCAAACCATCCTGCACATCTTACAACAAAAAATACCAAGTATGGGGTTTGATGTATTGCAAGACGTCCAAGTGTTGACCCCAATGCATGGCGGAATCTTAGGAACCCAAAACCTCAACCAACAGATACAAGCCCTGATCAATCCCACCGCCCAAGAGATCAAGATCGGCACAAAGCGCTTTCGAGTTGGAGATCGGGTCATTCAACTGAAGAATGACTACGAACAAGGTATCTTTAATGGAGATGTAGGTACCATTCAAAAGATTGAGAACAACACCGTTTACGTGGAGTTTGACGGCTACTCTCCCACCGGTGTACCCAGTTCTTTTTTACATCCACCCACTTGGATTGGATTAACCACCTCCCAAATGCTGTCGGTGGATTTGGCGTATGCGATTTCCATTCACAAAAGCCAAGGGTCTGAATATCCCGTCGTTATTCTCGCACTTCACAAGGCGCACTGGATCATGTTACGCAGAAAGCTCATTTATACTGGACTCACCAGAGCCAAGAAGTTCTGTTGTATCGTCGGTTCAACATGGGCATTACAAACCGCGGTAGAACAACAGCACATCGATGATGATGGTATTCGTCGAACAGAATTGGTTCGATGGCTACAAACATTGTAACTTTGGGTAAAAACCTCTCAAAAGAGTGTCTAACTAGACTGAATCTCTCCATAATTTCTGTTATAATATCGGTATTACATAGGAGTTTGAGATGTTGACAACCACACTGTGGATTTGGATGGGCACTGCCCTGATCGGCTGTAAAAATGACGGTACTGATCAGAAAGAAGTCAATACTAACGATACACAAGACAACTTTGAGAACGACTATTCTGTACGAATATCCTCTCCTGCCAACGGTGCCATTGTAGAAGATGCCTTTTATCTTCAATACACTGCTGGTACAGGTATTCACAATTTGGAATTGTGGCTCGATGGTCGTTTCGACAGCAGTGTGGACAAAACTGAAACCGAAACGCTTGTACATCTCGATGAAGGCACCCATACTCTCGCCCTCAAGGCTTTTAATCAGAATGCTGAACTCTTAAATGAACATGGGATAACCCTTACGGTCCCAACGGAATATTGGGTAGCCATTACTGCACCTGCCGATGGTTCAACGGTGACCAACCCTGTACAATTTACGGTTTCAGCCTCCGAAAACATCGACTCTGTTGAAATCTTAGCCGATGACTGGTCTTTGGGAACGCTAGCCCCCGATCAAGTCCTCACCTACTCGTTTACGGGTACTGGTTTTCCCCGAGATATCCAAGCCGTTGGATATGCCAATGAAGTTGCAGAAGCCACCCACAACATCACAGTGACGATTGATGCGGGAACTGAACCCTTGTCATCGGACTTTAACACCTACGTCAACCAAATCATCCCTACCTATCCCACCGATGGCTCCTATGGATACTACTGGCCTAGTTCGGGAGGTTGGTTGGGCACCACTGAAGACATCATCTACCAAGACACCTTGATTGCCGAAGGAGACCCCGATGGACGAAGTTATTGTGTCGGACTCACCTTTGAGGTTTTCATGAAAGCGTGGATGGCAGTGGAAGAAGATTTCAACGGAGATGGCAGCATCAACGGTATGAGTGTCAACGATCTCTATGAGTTTCGATTGGATTGGTACGTTCGAGACTTGTTTGGCGCTGGACCTGCCGATGGCGTTGAGTTCTATGGGATTGGAGAAATGGTCACCGATTGGGAGGATGTCCAAGAAGGCGATTTCTTACAGTTTTGGCGCAATTCTGGCTCGGGGCACAATGTCATTTTCATCGACTGGGAATGGGACATGGATGGAAACAAAATTGGTTTTCTCTACTGGTCGACCCAAAACTCGACGGATGGAATCGGATACTCTTCTGAATATTTTGGTTCAACAGGTTCTAGCGTCAATCCACAATACTTTTTTCCAGCACGGGTCTATACACCTGACAATTGGATAGAATGGCAATAAAACAAATCGAACAGAACATCTAATCATCAAGAATGGAGCATCTATGTCTGAAGATGAAATCCCCTTACATAACGCCGATATCGACCCACTCGGAGCGGTTACCAGAAGCAAATTACACTTTTTTTGGTTAGCCGATTGCTCGGGTTCGATGGCCGCACAAGGTAAAATGGAAGCCTTGAACAACGCCATTCAAGAATGTATTCCAGCCACCAAAGAAGCTGCCGCCAATAACCCTTTCGCCGACATGATGGTTCGGTCAATAGCCTTTTCCAATGGTGCTCGTTGGCACATCGAAAAGGAAACACCCGTGGATGAATTCACTTGGAAAGACTTGGCACCCGGTGGTGTAACCGATTTAGGTGCTGCCATTCGCTTGTTGTCCAAAGAATTGCAACCAGAAAAAATGGGGAGACGTGCCTTACCCCCTGTGATTGTCTTACTCAGCGATGGGGCTCCTACAGATGATTGGGAAACCGAATTGGCCGCCTTCAACAAAACAGGATGGGGGCGCCCCGGTCGAACCGTTCGAATTGGCGTAGCCATCGGCCAAGATGCCAACAAAGATGTACTCACCACCTTTACGGGGAATGAAGAAACTGTCTTTGAAGCCAACAATGCCCAACGACTGGCCGATCTGATCAAATGGGCCTCGGTAACGCTTTCTAAATACGCCTCTTCTGGTGCCTCTCAGATTGACCCCACACCAGGCAGTGGTCCTTCTCTTCCACCTCCACCACCGATAATGGAAGATGATGACAATGATGATTTGGAATTGTGGTAATGCAAGACACAACAGATTCATGCTTGTTTACCCACACCCTGACCACTGAACAGAGCAATTTGGGCAAAGGCTTTGCCACTTCCATTCAAGGCGCTCGGCATGTTCGCGACAATACTGTTTGTCAGGACGCCAGTATCTACTGTCTGTATAACGATACAATTTGTTTTGGTGTCGCTGACGGTCATGGCGATCACAAGCACGCCCTGTCTCATATCGGTTCAAGGTTGGCCTTGGATGTTGCCATTCCGATTTTGTACTCGGTCCTCGACAGCATTTCTGGTGAGGGACTGACGCACCTCCCAACGCAACTCAAACACAGCATAGAAAAAAGAATCCGCTGGGAATGGAACCTCGGTTGTAAAAAGCACCTTGGCATCTCGTCGAGTGATGGTTCTTGGATACCAGAATTGGTACAATTTGGCACCACCTTGCTGATGTGTTGTCAAAACAACACACACTCCTTGTTTTTCCAACTTGGAGATGGTGACATTGCTCTGATGAACGCTGATGACACGGTTTCATTCATCTTTGACGAAGACCAAGACGTCACTGGAACAGTCACCCATTCGCTCTGTCGACCATTTGAAGAAGACATATCTCAGATATGTGTACAACCAAACCGACCAAGCAATCGTATGATCCTATTAAGTACCGACGGCATCCGAGACTGCCTCCAAGGTGACCGAGAACGCTTCGCAACAATTCTGCCTTGGTTGGTCAAAAAAAGCAATGAACCGATTGAAGCCACACAACAATGGTTGTACAAGATTTCCAACAGTGGTAATGGTGACGATATTAGTCTGGCAATACACACCCCTTATCTCGCACAAACAGATGGAGAATCCACCAATGGCAATGCTTAAGATTGGTCAACGCCTACGTACACGTGAAGGTGCCAACGTACAAATCGAACGTTTTTTAGCGGCTGGCGGCCAAGGAGAAGTCTATGAAGTCACCTCTGAAGGACAACATTACGCTCTAAAATGGTATTATTACCCCACCACCAGCGAACAAGTTACCCAAATGCAAGAGATGAAAGCCGCTTTTGCAGACCAAGGTCCATTTTCCAAAGCGCCTCCCGATAGCCGCTTTCTCTGGCCAATAACGCTGGTCACAGACCCCAAAAATCGTACATTTGGCTATTTAATGGACTTGTTGCCCAGCCAATACCAAGGCCTTGAAAAGTTGGTACTTGGAAAGATGCGACCCGTGCCCAATTTTCACGTGTTGTGTACCGCTGCTATCCAGTTGGCCGAATCGTTCAGAAATCTTCATGCCCAAGGCCTCTGCTACAAAGACATCAACTTGGGTGGTCCCTTCATCAACCCAAACACTGGAGACATTGTCATTTGTGATTGTGACAACGTTCGCTATAACAAAACGCCAGGCAACATCATCTTCATTTTCTTTGCCGCACCAGAGTTGATTCGAGGAGAAGGAAACTGTACCAGTAAAACCGATTGGCATTCGTTGGCGGTGCTGTTGTTTTACATGTTTGTTCGTCATCACCCACTCGAAGGAAAAAGACAGTTACAAATCAATGTATTTAATGAAATTGCCCAACGAGAGTTTTACGGAAACAAACCCGTATTTCTTTTTGATCACCAGGATATATCTAATCAGGCTGTCCGTGGCTTTCACGATTCAGCCATTCGCAACTGGTCGATTTACCCCAAGTTCATCAAACGCTTGTTTTCTCGCTCTTTCGGTATTGGATTGCACAGTCCAGACGAAAGAGTAAAAGAAAGCGAGTGGATCGAGGCATTCTCCAAACTGCGTGATGCACTCTTTTATTGCTCCCATTGTCAATCACCCAATTTCTTTGATTTTGAGGCACATGCAAACGGCAATCACTTGTCTTGTTGGCGGTGTAAACAACAAAGCAGCTTACCCCTCCAATTGCAGATTGGTGATCGCACCTTGTTTTGTACACACCACATGAAAGTATTCGCCCACCACACCCATCAACGACTCAACTTCTCACAAGAAGTCGCCCGTGTGGCTCAACATCCCCACAATCCAAGTCGCTGGGGATTAAAGAACACAGGTGTTCAAGCGTGGATAGTCACCACCAACGAAGGCAAATCCCTAGAGGTTCCCGTTGGGCGCTCATTACCACTCAAACATGGATTAACCATTCAATTTGGTACAACAACAGGACAGTTGCTCTCCAAATAAATCCCTTCGAAGGATCTACTGTGTCGTTTTTTAGCCATACGACCCATCACTGTCAGAATGAATCACAAGGATCGATCCTACTGATCCTAGATGTCATGCAAACAGTCGACACACATCGTTCTGTGATAGAAAGACTGTCTCAACATTTCAACGTAGATTGCCTCAGTCCAAAAAATCAATCGAGCGACCCAACCATATTTGATTGGTCTCCAAGCATAGACCATCTTGAACGAGCGTTATCACTTCACGACACTAGCTACTCTTGGGTCATCGGTGAAGGAATTGGCGCACACTTAATCGATAGTCTCCACCTCAACGTGACCCACAGTATTCGCTGTAATCCCACCATTGCCACCATGGAATTACATCTTCTCAAACACCTTGTTTCTTGGACGTGTTGGCAGCCACAAAAGAGCAGCCGATGGCTCAATCGGGTCATTGAGTCAACATGGGTCGAAAACCTGCCCCAACCAATAGCCGGTGTTCGTCCTTATATTGACCGTCAGTCTGTCATACAAGCGTTGTTTCCCTTGTCTCTCAGTCATGGTACTTGGAATGCTTTGTTGAAAATGTTGTGTCAACCATCTCAAGGCTCCTCTCAACATATCTCGATCTTTCTTGGTTCAGAGCATGTCAGTGCCAACAGTTCTTTACACGCCATTAAAACACACTATTCTAAAGCCAAATCCTTAAAACATACCTACTTTCCACAAAGAAGACAGTCTTTGCTATTGGCTGAATCTGTTCAACGGGATATTTTAACACTTTGCATGGAGGGTAGATGAACACCGATAACAGCAAACAAAATATGCAATTCGACCAATTGATACAAGGTCTCACCATGGATGCCAAAGTACGATATCTGTTGGTTGATTTTAAAGACGTATTGCAGCAAGCCATCCAAAAACACGGATTAAACAAAGGTAGCACTCATTACCTTGCCCAAACGATGGCTGCAGGCCTGCTGTTGTCTTCACAAATCAAAGGAGACGAACGTCTAAGTTTACAACTTGAATCTACTGATCCGTCTTGTCGCATCATTTGTGATATCAATGCCGATGGTGGAGTCCGTGCCAAAATCACACCTGCCAAAATGTCCTCTGCGCGAAATGCCTATACCCTAGATGGATTTTTTGTGACCATCAAGCACAACCAAAGTCAAGAACTATACAGAGGGACCACCGAAATTCGCCAGGATACGATTGCTGGTGCACTCGAACACCACCTCAACCAATCATCACAATTACATTGCATGGTGCGAATTGAAACGCAATTTGACGACCAAGGTCAAGTCATCGACGCCAAAGGACTCTTACTCGAAAAATATCCAGAAAGCAGCGAAAACCCCTCCGCTACTCCTGAAGAGTTTGCCATTTCCTACAAAGATTTAGCCACCATGACAAGCGAAACATTTTTGACAGGATGCAGCCAACAAGAACTCTGTTCATTTGGCATGTTTCCACTAGAATCGAAAGATATCTCGTGGTCATGCGGCTGTTCCGAAGAACGAATCACCACCATGTTGAGTTCCTTGGGTCCAGAAGAGTTGGTTGGAATGATTGAGGAATTGGGAGAAATTGAAGTAGTTTGCGAGTTTTGTTCGACACGGTATGTACGCAACAAAGAAGACATCGACCAATTAATTGAACAAATCAGTTATATCTAAACATCAACTGAATAAAACCCATTTTCATTTCGTTTACATTCTTACCTACAAACAAATCTATTCTTGGAGACACCATGCTTCCCATCTTGTTATTTGCTTGCTCAACAGAATCCGCCATTCAAAACGCAGACGCTTCACAAAATAGTCCTGTGGTCTCTCTGCAACAGACAACAAACAGAGAGAATGATGACGTGCAAAACAAATTCGACCAAACGCAACTGACTGTCTCAACCAAAGCCCAACTGAACATGGCTATCATTGAGGCTGATGGAAAATACCATACTTGGATGGAGGGGCGCTCTGGTATTTTACGCACTGAACCCAAGAACTCGTTTTGGTTGGAACAGGGAGGGTTGTCGTCCAACATGGGTAAAGGACAGTCTCACTTTGAACTCGATGGACATTCTTTTTACACTCCTAGCAAAATCTCCACCGTTACCCTTGCTTCCAAATTGGAGAAACCACCCAAGAACACCACGGGGTGGAGTATTTCGTTGGAGATGACCAGCAAGGGAAAATACATCTCCTCACTGACCAAGAAAGACACCCGCAGTGTTCGTCTCGCCTCCTCCATCAACAAACCTTCACGTTCAGCTATTTTACAAGTTGCCAATCCTGAGAAGTCACTGGGAGAACCAACCCCCGTCCTAAGTCCCACAATCATCGACCACATCAAAACAACCTCAACGTTACCGGCTGAAGCCAAAAAAGTAGCGCAAGTAGCCCCCACACCCGAACAAATCAAAAAGTGGAATGGTGAACTCAAAGGTATCTTTGGTAATGTAGCCAGTGTTGGCTGGTCTACAATGATCAACCTCGATAGCGATGAGTTTGTCGAAGCCATCGTTTGCACGCCTGTTCCCATGGGAAAAAGTTGCTTTGTCTATGATGAGGTCAAATCGGTCGGCCGATACTATGACAGTGGGTTCAAATGGGACGGTAAGAGTGCACCGACGGTCTTTACACTCAATGACAGACCCTATGTGTATCATATGTTCCCATTGAAGAAAGGCGCTGTTCACAAAGTCTTATACTTTGATGGGTCTGGATTCACCTCCAATCAACTCTGAAATTAAATAGCCGGAGAAACAGTGCAGGTATCAAATCAAAATGCCCAGTTACTATCGATACAAACGATCCTCCAGGATTTGGGGATCGATTCCTACTTGCGTACTGTGTCTTCCGAACGAGCATTGGCCACACTGGGTATCGAAATCAAAACTGGAGCCCATGAAAGTAACCTCCTAGAACTCTGTGAGATACCCATACCAGATTCCGAACTGTTTCTGTTGCAATGGTTTGTACAATTGCCTCTGTGCGAACCTTTTACACCGGCCGATCCGATCCCAGACTTTCAAATTCCGGAGGTACTTACTTTTTGTGCCGAATTGAATCAAATATTACCGGTTGGTATCTTCAACGTATACGAGAAAAGATTGTGTTTTCGACACATTTTCACCTGTGAGTTCGTATCTCCAAGTCAAGTCGCCTACCTTTTACAAACCATTGAAGGATGTATTCAACGAGTCCAACCACTCTTGCAACAGGTAGCGATTGGTCTGCTCTCTGGAGAACAAGCCAACGAGCAAATCGATAGTTTGTTTTCAGCAGCGCCACATCAAGATGAAGAGGAACCTTCCGAGACGTCAGACGCTTTACAAAGCGAGACATCACTCGATTTTGAGACGTCCTCAAAGGACGAGGTTACCTTGTCCATTGAAGATTTATCGAACTTTCGATTACAAATTGAAGACCCCCATACCCATGACGAATGGGATGCTGAGTGGGATTTCACCACCCAAAATGAATGGGACCTCGAAGCCGATGTGGTTATTTTTGATGACAATCCCAAAGATGCCAAGAAACCATCTCCATCCACTGACAAATAGAATAAAGACGCTCTCACCCCTGCGTCTACCCCAAAACGTATCGCTCAACTGGTACTTTCCCTGAACCATCGGGTGCATCGATCACATATTTGGGCAAGGCGAGACCGCTTACTTTCTGCTCCAAAGCCAAATAGATTTGTAAACCATCTGCAAGGGTAACAAAGAAATCCTCTGCTCCTTGAACCCGATCGGTATGGTGTAAATAGTAGGGAAACACACCTATTCGAACCAACCGTCTACACAGATCAGCAAGGACATCAGAGTCATCATTGACACCTTTGAGTAACACCGACTGGTTCAACAACGGTATGCCGGACACCCTCAAACGTTGGAGTCCCTCAACAACTTCTGTATTCAATTCTTGGACATGGTTACAATGAACGATGACCCACAGATTGCTATACTGTCCCAATACCTCAACCAACCCTACATTCACTCGACTGGGAAAGGTGATTGGTGCTCGGGTATGAATTCGAATAGTTGGAATACTGACCAATCGTTCTAGAATACCAAAAAGACGGTCATTGTTTAAGAACAAGGGATCTCCACCACTTAAAATCACTTCCTCAACACCGCTTGATAAAATATAATCAATGGCCTTGTCCAATTCCTCTTGCGTCGGCTCAATTAAATCGTCCAAAGTTCGTCGAAAGCAATACCGACAGTGCAAATGGCATTTTCTAGAAACCAACAATAAAGCGCGGTTGGCATGTTTTTGCACAACAAAGGGTACAGGTTGTTTGTCCAATTCTCCGACTGGATTTTGCAACGCATCGGTTTGAACCCTCTCTTGCATCTCAGTCGGTTGTGGAAAAACTTGTTTTGCCAAAGGATCGGACAGAGATTGGATGCGATGATACCACGAACGCGTTATTCTAACAGGGAATTGAGAATCGGCAGTCAACCAACCACGTTTGGCGGTCTCAGTTTGCAAAGAAGAAAATCGCTCTGTACATTCCTTGTGGGTGACCATCGATGTTTGTTTGCGTATTGTAGACAACCCCTCTCCTTTGTACAGACAGTACCTATATTTTGAAGCCTCAAATATCCACACTGTATCCAATCTTACCCTTTTCGTAAACTGCACAGGAGCACATATGAAATATCAAACCTCAGACTTTCGCAATGGTCTCAAAGTTGAAATCGACG